>JAUXKG010000080.1 GCA_030624355.1 Acidobacteriota bacterium | reverse complement strand
GTCTTCGTCCCCTAAACCATCGCGGGGTGCTAGGCCGCTGACCTCACCCAATACGTCAAGGGTAATGCCCTGTCGTACCTTACTTTCCGCATTTCCATCTTGCAAAAGTTCCAACTCCGAATGAGCGTGAATATCAATGAAACCCGGTGCTACCACCAAACCCTCAGCATCAATCACCTGCTTGGCGCTGCCACTGATCTTACCGACTGCTACAATGCGATCCCCCTTGATGCCCACATCGCCATTGAACCAGGGATTCCCGGTGCCATCCACGACCCGCCCACCGCGGATGAGAATGTCGTACTCAGGTTCCTGAGCCCGAAGGAAACCTACCGAGGCCGACATCCACACACTGCTCACCACAAAGATGGCCAGGATTATTCTGTGTCGAAAGCTTTCCATAGATCCTCCAGAATCTTTCAATGGGAGATCGTCTTGCCGATCACGTCAATTTGTTGGCACCAGACGTTTGAGTTCTTCAGACCAGCGGAGGACGAAGTTTGATTCTGGCTTCCCCCTTCCCTGATCATCTCGAATGGTTGTCGATCGGGCGAGATGTCCGGGCAAATTAGGTCAGGCTGTCCTTCTTCTTCATTTCTTGAACCCTATTGCTGGGATGGCCGACGAGGATCCCTTGCGCTCTTCCTCCCCGGCGGAGCTTTCCTCCCAATCGATCTTCTTGCAATCGGTGCAACGGTGTTTCCTAAGGGAATAGAGATTCCCTATTTTGCAGCGATTCTATGGTGGAGGGGAAGAAAGGTCAAGTGCGCGAATTGTCTCACCAAGAATCTTACCGAAAACCCCCTAGCGGCGGATCTGCGAGTCTTCTGAGGTGGCGGGCCCAATCAAACTGGAACTGGCCCATTGATCGTGATTTCTACGCATACCAAAATATCTCCGAGTGCCTTTCAGTGCCAGAAGTCATAGCATCTGGAGAACATTTCTCTACAGCGTCGAAGACTTTATGATTGGCCAAATGATCAGCCATTACAAAGTTATTGAAGGTGGTATGGGCGAAGTGCACCGGGCCGAGGACACCAGTCCGAAGCGGGAAGTTGCATCAAGTTTCTGCCTGAGCAGTGAATCCGAGATGTCCAGCTACCGGCTTTTCTTCGAAGTACTGTATCATTCCGACTAGCCGTTCTATAGCGGCGCACAGGAGGGCTATGAACAAACGCAGGTTTTTAATGATCGCTTTACCCTTTCTCGTTTCATTCTCTATCGTGGCGGGGATTATTTACTGGCAGGGAACAGCTGAGCAGCGTGATCTTCCGATAGAGGCTAACCAACCCACTACTTTACTCGACTATGATGTTGAGGGGAAAAGTCCCCGGGAAATAGCCAAGTGGATCTATGATAACCATGGTTGCGGTGAGTGCCACACGCTCACCAACACTGGGCTCTTTGGGCTTACTCCTTTGGGGCAAGAAAGAGCTGAAGGCTTTGAAGGATGTCCCGGAATGTTGGCGACGGTGTGGGAAACCCTGGCAATAGCTGAAGAGGAGTGGACCCAAAGTCAGAGAAAGGTTAGGGGCGATTTTGTTGATTTCGGATGCGTCCTCTGCCATGACGTGGGCCCAACCGGCGTTGGACTTACCGAAATCGGAGCCAGGGCTGCTCTATTGCACATGAGTTGTTCGGAAGTGGATTCCACTTTAAACCGTTGAGGTAAAATTCTAGCTGATCTCGGAAACGACAATGGCGAGAGTTCAATCTCTTCGACGTCGTCTCCCCTCTACGCCTTCCTGGTAAGAGTCTGTTGCGGGTGGAAGAGAGCATTCGCCTCATCAAACGGAGTGATCAACTCGAGGACATTCGCTTGCTCGTTCGCAGTGAGGCAGCTTTGATGGTGAGGTAGCCTACTGTGTTTGCCTGCATTTCAGGAAAGGCGGGAAGCTGCACAGGGCGCATCTCAATTGTGCAGATACAGCGCAGACGCCAAGTACGGAGCCGAGTTCCAACGCGGAACCTTCCAGGGTTTTCTATTGTGAAAAAGCCTCTGGCTACACAATCGAGGAAGTCTCTCTCAGATTAGGAGAGCCGTTATGGCCAACAAAGCAATCAGCGCCGTGTTACTGGTACTGGTAATGCCGTTGACTGCCTGTATGCAGGATGTTGATTCAGACTTGATAGATGCGGCAAAAAACGGTCAAACCGAGAGGGTGAAGGTCTTGCTGGAAGCCGTCGAGGAGGTTGATACGCAGAACGAGATCGGTTTAACCGCCCTGCTTGAAGCGGCGTTGAACGGCCACACGGAAACCGTGCAAGCCCTATTGGATGTCGGGGTGGATGTGAATCGGAAGGATAAAAGTGGGGAGACCGCCCTGATGCGAGCGGCCTTCCGCGGTCAGACTGAAACCGTGCAAGCCCTTTTGGCTGCGGGTGCCGATGTGAACACGAAGACCAACGATGGTGTGATTGCCCTGATGCATGCGGCTTTCGGTGGTCATACCGAGACTGTTCAAGCCTTCTTGGATGGAGGTGTGGATGTGAACGCGAAAGACCACGATGGCGCAACCGCCCTGATGTACGCGTTACTCATTCGAGGTGATGCTGAGCTTGTGAAATCGTTGCTACATGCAGGTGCCGATGTGAAGGAGAAAAGCGACGATGGCTGGACGGCCCTGATGCTTGCAGAAGAGGGAGGCCTCACCGAAATCGTCGAGGTCCTCAAGAAGGCGGGGGCTGAGGATTGAGCCTGCTCCCCGAAGACCTTGCCTCCAAGACCTGCTGCTGCGGCGGGTGAATCTGGATTGACTAGCACGCAAACCACCCCCTTCTGTCAGTTCCCATCCCGGCTAGGCTCCTTTTTTAGGAAGAGTTAGACCTCCACAACCTCCTTACAGATCTTTGGGAGTAGTGCAACGATTACTAGGGCCAAAGCTTTTACAATGACACCTTGTGTTTTCAAATTGAAACTTCCAATGATTCCCACCTAATGAGCAAGACGTACAGTTTCCCTGCCCGAGCACAACACAGGAGACAGGGTGTGAGCAGAGTTGTCTCCGAGGAATCTACCTGTTGCTGATCGCCTGAGCCTGAACCAGCTCAAGCGCAACGATCCTTTCATTGCGCCAGGGAATGGGTGTGCCGGTGCGGTCATAAGAGTATAGAAGGAGAGGCTCATCGCGGGGGGATATGCTTCCCTAAATCTATTTTACTTCCATCCCGGCGTAGGCAACGGTAAACAGCAGTCCCCGCTTGACACCGGCCCGGATCTTATTAATATCGACACTACCGGTGACATCCTGGTTGGTGGTCTTCCTACTGACCTGTGATCTAAATTGGGTGGAAGACAGGAGGTAGAGCAGATGGTTCAGCGAGTTCATTTTCCAAAGTTCAGTGATCAGGAATATGAAAGCCGTTGGCAAAGAATCCGTGATGCGATGGAGGCGCGACAGTTTGATTGTCTTCTTGTTTACGGCGCCTACTGCTCATTCGGCAGTGATCCAGGAGAGGCCAATCTGCGCTACGTCACCAACTTCGTTGATCAGTTTCAGGCCTACTGTGTGTTTCCGAAAAAAGGGGAAGCGACACTGGCAACGAGCTATAATGGCCACATTTCCACGGGCAAGGAAGTTTCGGTGGTTCAGGATATTCGATTTGGCGGGTGGAAAATCGATGAGAAGGTCGTGGAGATCTTGCGTGAGAAGGGGATGGAGAAGGGAAGAATTGGAATCGTAGGGGTGAATTCCTCGAAGCGGGTTTCGATTCCTCTTGAACAACATACTTGCATCACACGATTGCTTCCAGAGGCCGAGTTCGAGATTGCCACCGATCTCATCGAGAACCTACGACGGGTCAAATCAGACGAGGAGATCGAATTCCTTCGAAAGGGCGTAAAGATTACTGACCAGTCTCTGGAGGCCTATGTGAAGGCTATCCGACCGGGCGCTAGGAACATCGACCTGTATAATGAGATTCTGGCGGAAACACATCGAGCGGAAGGCACGTTGTGCGTTGCTCTGCTAGGATCCACTTCCATGGAGAATCCGGGAATGGCTCTTCCGGATGCCTACATGTCGGATCGACCGATTGCCCAGGGTGATGTGATCCTCAGTGAGCACAGTTCCGCCTACGGTGGTTATTCAGGACAGATCATGAGAACCGTTTTTGTCGGTAAGCCTACCCGACACTACGAGAAGCTTTTCCAGATTGGCTTGGAAGTGTTCGAGAGAGTTCGCTCATCGATTCGGCCGGGGAGTACAGAGAAAGAAGTTCAGGAGGGGGCTCAACCGATTTTGGATGCGGGTTTGACCAGCAAGGGACCCCTTTTACACGGATGGGGCAACTTCACTGAGGTTCCAATGATGGGCCTTAAAGGTTCAGTGCAGCCCATGCAGAGCTACTCATTTCAAAAGGGAAACACCGTGGTGATTGAACCCAATCCCAGCACACCGGATGGGAAGAGCGGTATCTATCTTGGAGGCCTGTGTCTGGTGACGGAAAATGGAGCCGAAAGTCTCCATGGTTATCCCATGGACCCCATCCTGATCGATTCTTTTTAGGACGGTCGTCGCAGGAAAGGGAGTTAACCTGGCTTGACCACTCACCTGTTCTCAAACCGATCGTGGCTTGTTTGTTTGTTGGGTTTGCTCCTGGCGTACTCTCCAGTAGTTGGCCAGGGCGTCAAATCCTTGATGACGCTGCGATGGGCGCTTGGCGCTCCTCAAATCGATCTCATCTTATCGCAAACCAGCGTAGCCAAGGAACTGGGCTATTTCGAGGAAGGAGGTATCGATGTAGAGGTCACGCCCCTGGGCGGAGCTTCGCGCACGATTCCACTGGTTGCCTCTGGAAGATCTGAAATTGGCTACATTGGAGCCGAGACTATGATCCTTAACGCTGCTCGGGACAAAGATGCAGGCATTGTCTTTATCTTCAATCAGAACCGAGACCCCATTTTCAGCTGGGTGGTTCTGCCCGACAGCCCGATCAGGACCATCAAGGACGTGAAGGGGAAAACGATTGGCACCATCAGCCTTGCCTCTGCAGGGACCTCTTATGCCAAGGGAGTGTTGATGAGCCTGGGGCTTGACCCTGAGAATGATGTGGACTTTGTGGCTGTGGGCACAGGTCCCAGTTCAACGGCGCTGCTGCAACGGCGCCAGATCGCTGCACTGGTCCAGTCCGACAACATCCTCGCCATCATGGAGCAGAGCGGAGCGCAATACCGGTATCTTCCCAAGACGGAGTACAGTGACGCTTATTTTCAGGGGGGACTGTTCGTTCGCAGGGATTACTTGAGGACCCACCGAAAAGAGGTGTGTGCTTACGTTCGCGGGCTTGCCAAAGGAGTCGAGTTCACTTTTGAGAATCCGGAAGCTGCCATTCGCATCCACTGGAAGATCTATCCCGAGTCAAAACCGAAGGGAGTCAGTGACGAGCAGGCCTTAAAATTTTCACTGGCGGTGCTGAGGGCGGTAATGTACAAGTGGGATCCCAGCGACGAGCTGGTGAAAAAACACGGGGCTTACAGTCATGCAGAGTGGATGAAGATTGTCGAGCGGATGGGTTTAAAAGATGTGGTGAGCGACCAGATGGTGAGGTCGTTGTACACCAATGAAGTGGTGGAGTGTGCCAACAATTTTGACGCGGAGAAGGTTCGCGAGCAGGCTAGAAACTACCGGATGAAATACTGAGTGCTGCTCTCAGTTCTCACCAAATGGGAAATGGCTTGCCTATGTTTCAGATGAGCTAGGTCCACACCATGTCTACGTCAGTCCCTACCCGGAAGCAGATGAGCTGCTAATCTTCAAAAATGTGGGGAGCCACGTAAGTAAACAACCTATTTCTGATAAAGTCCGTAACATAGACTTCTTTTTCCTTGGGGTTGATATCTAGTCCCCAGGGAGCAGTCAACTCCGTCTTGGGCCCTCGAATGACGGCTTTCGGTGCGACATCTCCATTGTCAGTATAATTCCAGACGCCAACGAACCCGGTTTTAAGGAAGGCCCCGTCATCACCACGTGGGCCCGGTATGGCTGCGATGAACTGCCGACGCTCAGGATCCATCTGGAACTGTTGAGGGGGACCAAAGATGCCGGTGTTAGGACCTGAAATGATAGCCTTGGGAGCAACGTCTCCGCTATCGTCTCGATTGAAAATGAGAAAGCCGGCGGGATCTCGGTTGGCAATCACGAGCATATTATTCTTGCCGTCCACGGCGATTCGATAGGGATCACTCATCATCGTTTTGGGTCCCCTCAGAACCCTGACGGGAGCTACATCTCCATTAGCCGTGCGAGGAAAAGCCAAGATCGCCGGTGTAGCGTCTTCCCCCCATCCTCGCCGCAAACGGGTATAGACTTCTTCGTAGACGGGATCGTAAGCTACTGAGTCGGGAGTGTTCCAATCGGGACCACCGTCTAATTGAGTGTGAGGTCCTTGAATGATGCGAATTGGCCCTTGTCCTCTGTCGGTATCTCCACGGAAAAATAAAATCGCCTCGGCAAAGGGATTGGGTGCGATGATTTCGTCATGTACACTGTCGTAGACAATCCCATGCAGTGCCCGCGCTAATTTTGCTTCCTGTCCCTCAATAACTCGAACCGGATTCACATTTCCGTCCGCCAACCTGGCGTAAGCCGCTAGACGCGGATGGCTCACTCAGTTGGGTACCAAAAGCTCATCGCGGCGAGAATCCCAAGCTATCGCTGCGGGACGGCCCAAGCCCGCCAAAGGCTCCCCTCGCGAAGCACTGCGAATGGTCCGCAAAGGGGCCACATTGCCTCGAGCATCGCGAGCATAAATGGTCACGCTGTGGTCGCCCCAGTTCGTAACCCAAAGCTCATTGTTCTCCCGGTCAATCTGAAGCGCCCCGGGATTCTTCAACTCGGTGGCAGGTCCCTCAATGGCATACAGAGGTGCCACGTCGCCCTGGGCAGTCCGAGAAAACGCCAAGATAGAATGGGTCTGATCGTTGGCAACCAAAATGACATCCCTCTCGGGGTCTACAACCACTCCCAACGGCAGATTCAACCCTGTCTTTGGCCCCTGAATCGTTCGCAGCGGCGCTGCGTCTCCCTCGGCCGTTCGCGAATACACCGTGATGGAAGCCAGCTTAAATCGCCCTGTTGATTGAAGCATATGACGGAAATTCAGGGTCGCTGCGTGGACACCGGTCTCTATCTGGTGCGAGGAATGATGGTTGGTGACAACGATCTCATCATTTTTGGTGTCCACGAAGATTCCATGAGGATCCGACATTCCAGTTTTCGGCCCCTGAATGAACCGATGCGGTTCCTCCTTTCCTTGGGCGTTGGGCCGATACACCGCAATCTTGTTGAGGTGCTGAATAGTGAAGAACAGCTCATTATAATTCTGGTGGTCCAAATACATCCCCCAACCTCCGTGATCCACTTCTAACTCCCGGAGCGGAGCTGCATCCCCGGATTGCTGGTACGAAGAAACCAGCATGTTATTCCTGAAGTCGGTGTTCAGGACATAGATTTCTTGTTTCTCGGGGTCCACAGCGATGCCGCAGGCAGAGGAAACCCTGCTTGTAGGTCCTGCGATCCTTTTACTGAACTCGGTTATGTGCTCGCTGTCACCCGGAGTGTCACTGTCGTAGATTAAAACACTCTGAGTGTTGTCGTCGGTAAAGACCGCTATTTTGTTGACCGGATCTACCGCCACGCCTGCAAACGTCGGGTAGCGGTCATAGATGGTGCGAATAGGTGCAATGTTTCCAACCTCTGAAGCATCGCCGCCTTGCTGATCGCTCAGTATCGCGTCGGAATCCGGCGTTCCACCCGGTCTCTCGCTTGATTCTGTGCAGTCAGATGTACCTCCCATGATCAGGAGACATAGGAGGGCGATTGTTCTATTTGGGGCACCATGACCCATCATCATTGCTGGGCGGAAAAAACGACGCATAGTTCACCTCTTTGGACTTGCCGCCTTGCAGAAGCGGTCAAATAACCGAAACCAGTTTTGAAGGTGTGGCGATGTAACGGCGGAACACCCAATGCCAGACAAAATACTTCCTCCCTTGGCGGTCAGTGTTGCCCAGCCCTTGCGGTAAAGCCTCCACAACCTCGCCTGGGTTGAGCTGATCTTTCGTAGTTCATCCGATGGGATCGCTTTCCACGATTATATTGGCTATCGTCCCAGTGTCAAGGAAACGGAGATCCTTGCCTTGCCGGCACCCAAGACAACCTTTCAAAAAAAGCAATTGAAATCCATTCCCGTTAGGTTTATTTTGAGAAGATCGTATAGGAAAACCGATCGACTGATTTTTCAAATAATTTTCTTTGCACAGGAGAGGCAGGCCATGAGGAAGACAGTGATTAGCATTGCAGTCTTGGTTTGGGCATTAGGCTTACTGGGTAGAAACGTGCTACAGGCTCAGCCGGCTGCGGATATGATCTTCCACAACGGTAAAATTGTCACCGTGGATGACCATGGTTTCAACTCTCAACTGGGCGCCATCGCACAGGCGATGCATGTTCAGGACGGCAAGATAGCT
>JAUXKG010000232.1 GCA_030624355.1 Acidobacteriota bacterium | reverse complement strand
GTTCATCCTGGTTCTGCTGGGACTCCTTTTTGTGCAGCTGAGAGACCGTTCAGTGATGGATCTTCCTTTGGCTCCCTCACCCTGGTCGGAACTGCGCGCCCTGGATGCTGGGGTAGTGAACGCAAAGCTCCGGAGGGACGGACGCGGAACGGCGGTGGCGATCACCGAAATCAACCGCTTGGAGGAGCGCATGGGTGAGCTGCGTGTATCATTCGCCCAGGGAGAAGGCAGCTTTTATAGTCAGGAAGATAACGATGCCATCCACCAGGAGCTGTTGACTTACTTGAATCTGCGAACGGCGCTTCTGAGGACTGTCTGGACCTACCGGGGAGCCCACGACGATGTGAAGGAGGGTCAGACAGAGGCACGCGCTTTTCTGCTGGCTTACGCCAGTGCTGCCACACTTTTTGAAAAGGCGGTGGCTATCGTCGATACCTTTGCAGACGATGAACAGACCCAGCGAAAGCTGAACGAGGGTGACCTGGCTTGGGGAATCTCAGACAACACCTACAACCGCTTGCTTGCCAGTCTCTCAAATGCGGAGGTGGTTTCTCAACTTCAAGAAGCTGCCAGTCGATTCGACAGGTTGCACGAGACACAGGCTTACGGAAGCGGTCCTCCCTGGGATGAACTTGCTGAAGCAGCCCTCCATGCACGGCCGGCCATCCAGGAGGCGGCCGGCCGAATCGGTGACTACAAGTTGAATCTGGCCTTGCGAGAAGTGCGCAGCTATGTCAATGATCCGCTTTATCAGGCTCAATCACTGATCTCAACCTGGATTGGCGATTTCCGTCTGAAAGATCGTCCGCGCCACCGAGGATTGATTGGTCCTCACCAGGTGGAGGAACTGAGAGAGCAGCTCCAGCCCGGCGATATTCTAATAGAGCGCAGGAACTGGTTCCTGTCGAACGCCTTTTTGCCCGGCTTTTGGCCCCACGCGGCCCTCTATTTGGGAGATCAGGAAGCCCTCGAGGAATTGGGCGTGACCGAGGATGCACGGGTGGTTCCCCATTGGGATGAGTTTCTGGGGCAAGACGCTCTTGGCCATCCCTACGCTGTTCTGGAGGCCATCAGTGAAGGAGTGGTCTTCACTACCCTGGAGCACTCGGTGGGAGAAGCCGATGCGGTGGCGGTACTTCGACTGCGCCTCACAAAAGCACAACGTCGCGAGGCGGTTGCCCGGGCATTTTCTCACCACGACAAGCCCTATGACTTCGAGTTCGACTTCTTCTCCACCGACCGTTTGTTCTGCTCAGAGGTGGTCTACCGAGCTTATGACGGCATGCTTGAGCTTCCACTCAAGAACATCATGGGCCGGCTGACATTGCCGGTAGATACCTTCGTAGAGGTGTACGCCAGTTCGGGCAGCCAGGACCGCCCTTTTGACCTGATTCAATTTCTCGACATGGACGAGAAGGGCGGTCAGGCCTTCCTATCCTCAGAGAGTGAATTCATCAACACCCTGCAAAGATCCCGATTCACATTCCTGAAGTAGACAATTTGGCTAACGATGGAAGATCTGGATCAACGTTTCCGTGAAGGCCTGAGCTTCATCGGCGCTGGGTGGAATCTCGACTACGATTTCCGGCTCATAGTCGGGGGGCCACCACTTTGTCAGAACCGAAGGATGAGTGGGTCCCTCCCCCAACTCCGCCAGCAATTCCTGGGCCTCCCGTGTGAGAAGAAAAGCGTAAGCGAGCTCGGCCTGATAAGGATGCGGGCTATCGGCATTCATGCCCACAGGAATGGGCACCGAGAAGACCATGTCCTGGCGCAGCCAGTCTATGGGGGCCCCTTTTGCCCTAAACTGCTCCGTCAGACCGATCTCACCGTTCAGATAGGCCGCAAAGTCTCCAGCCACCAGCTGAGTCGTAATGGGGGTTGCCGAGCGGCCATAGACGGGCCGGTTCCAGTAAAGCGCCTCCAGGAAATTTCGGTCGATTCTCTTCATCTTGTATAGGGTATGGAGGAAGGCGAATCCCGAACCGGCGCCCCGCTCCGGGTATTCAATGGCGATTCTGCCTTTCCACCTGGGATCGACCAGGTCTTCAAGGCTGATGAGTGAATCCAAGTCCTCGGGCCCCAACAACTCAACGTTGTAAATAACCGAGCAGTAATTCTGCCGGACGGCGACACCCCACTCCCCGTACTTGAAGGAATCCGGATAGACCCCGGCCTCCTCAGGCATAAAGTCTCGAATGTAACCATCCCGATACAATGCGCTTAGAGTTCTGGCAGTGATGTGTATCAGGTCTATGCTCGATCTTCGAGCTGCGGCTTCCGAAGCGACGATCTCGGCTACCATCTCGGGCGGTTTGCGAACCACTTCCACCGGTACCCCGTGTTTTTCTGTGAACTTCTCAAAAATCCTGGTGTACACACTCAACGAACCCGAGGTAGCAAAAACCACCTTCTGCCCGGCTGGGGAGGCTCCGCCTTCTGGAGTCCCGGATTGGCACGCGCTGGCGCAGAAGCCCAGAAGGGTTAGACAAACGTAAAATCTGGCTGATGTCATGCTACTGATCCATCTTGCGGCGAAACAAGGCCTGGATGTCTTCCAGAGAAGCCTCCGTGTTGATGGCTTCCTTGAGTTCTTCTTCAATGGACTTCATCTGCCCCAGATGGGTTACCACCTCATCCAGTTCCTCAGGGGGAACCACAACCACTCCATCATCGTCCCCTACCAGCAAATCCCCACCTCTAATCTGGGCCCCTCCGCACTCAACGGCTCCACCCCAGTCATGCAATTCCATGAGCGGAGGGTGTTCCATGCTGATGCCCCTGCAAAACACAGGCAAACCACAATGCTTCACCTCTTCCACATCTCGGATGTATCCGTCCAGTACAATTCCGGCCAGTCCTTGGGCACGGGCACACGAGGTGGCTAAATCTCCCACCAGGGCTATACCGGGATAGGGGGCTTGAATCGCCAGAACATCTCCCGCTTGGGCGGATCTTATGACCTCGTACAAGGTGATTGAACTCGCCTGGCGCCCGCGAAGCGGCAGATAGCGAACGGTTACGGCCGGCCCCACCAGCCTCCCACCCGACATGGGGCTGACCGGCTGCAATCCGCTGATCCAGCCACGCATTCCCAAACGCATGTAGACATCCGTGTAAAAGGCAGTGGGGAAAGTGGCTAACTGCTCAATGTCCGGCTTCGAGTCATTCATTGACCGCTACTCCCTCTGGAACAGGCCGTCCGGTGAGTACATCAATCACATTCTGAGCCGCCTGCATGTTGGAACCCACCTGGGCTTCCCAAGTGTACCCGGCCATGTGGGGTGTCACAATGACGTTGTCCAGATCCGTCAGCGGACTCGACCTCAAAGGTTCCTCTGTAAAGACGTCAAGGGCGGCACCGGCAATCCGATGACTGCCGAGTGCTTCATAGATGGCCTTCTCATCCACAATGGCCCCTCGAGCCGTGTTGATCAGATAAGCGGAGGGTTTCATCAGTTCCAGTTCAGGGGCACCGATGAGCTGCCGGGTCTGATCAGTCAGCGGCAGGTGAATGGAGACAAAATCAGATGAGCGAAGCAACTCCTGCAGATTGACATATTGAACTCCCCACTGGAGTACAAACTCAGCATCTCGGTTTCGATCACGCCTCATTCCCAGGACTTTCATCTCAAAACCGCCTATTGCACGACGGGCCACGGCCTTGCCGATTCGTCCAAAGCCAATGATACCCAGCGTTTTCCCATAGAGGTCCATCCCCACAAAGGCCTCCCACAAACCACTTCGCAGACTGTGGTCGGACTGGAGTGTTCTCCGAGCCAGTGCAATGATCAGACCGAGCGTGTAATCGGCAACGGCATTGTCCACAGCACCCGGAGTGATGGTGACCGTGATGTCTTTTTCAGTTGCTGCCGGCACATCGACACCGTCATAGCCCACTCCGCGGCAGGAAATGACCTTCAGCCGCGGGCTGGCCTCTATCACCCGCCTCCCCAGACGTGCGTTTCCTGCGATGATGGCCTCGGCATTCTCCAAAAGACCGATCATCTCTTCTTCGCTGATGCCGCTGTCATCCGTGCTGCCGCCATGGGGGGTGGGTAAAACCTCCAATCCCGCCGACTCGATCAACTTGCGAGGAGCGTTGTCCATAAAAAAGTGTCTTGCCGTGATCAGAACTCCCATAGCTATCCTTCCCTCTGTTTGGTCCAGTCCTGCTCGGCGGCCCGAACCGCCCTGCATCCATCGGGAGGAAAACGAATAAAGCAGCTTCCCAGGCTGGGCATCTGCCTCTCCATCGGCTTGCGAATTACGAATTCTTCGCTTCCCATCACCAGTTGGATTTCAGCCACCTCTCCCAGTGGGGTACACCTCTTGATCTCGACTGGAAAAACGTTCGTTTTTGCACCGGTGTATGGACTGGCCACAAACTGGGTGTGACTTCCCTGGACGGCCACCACTACAGCAGTGCCGCTGGGCAGCTTTTCTGCACCCTGGCAGTAGGCCTCCCCCAATTCAGTACTGACCCGTTGGTCAGCCCCTATTGTGCCTCTGACCAGCAACTGCCACCCGGTAAACGAGGCGACGAAGGTGTCCACCGGGTCATTGGTGATCTCCGAGGGAGTTCCCTCTTGAACCACTCGGCCCGAGCGCATGACGGCGACCCGGTCTGCCAGAGAGAGGCCCTCCACACGATCGTGAGTAACATAGACTGTTGTGACACCTGCCCGGCGGTGCAGGTTCTTCAGTTCCCTCCCCATCTTCATCCGCAAATGGGCATCCAGATTGCTCAGGGGTTCATCCAGAAGAAGAATCCTGGGTTCATAGACAAGAGCTCGGGCCAGGGCGACTCTCTGCTGTTGTCCACCACTGAGTTGGCTGGGAAATCGATCTTCCAGACCGGTCAGATTGACCAACTCGATGGCCTTCCCCACCAGATGTCCGCGCGCCACCCGGTCGTCACCGACACCGCGCACCTCAAGCGGAAACAGAATGTTCTCCCGCACTGTCATATGCGGCCAGACCGCAT
>JAUXKG010000270.1 GCA_030624355.1 Acidobacteriota bacterium | reverse complement strand
GCCGATCCCTGAGAAATACCGACTGATCTTTGTGGGCGTTCCCTGTTATCCCCTCTTTCGGCGGTTCAATGAACTATTCTCCGAATGGGGCGGCACTTTTGTCCATTCCACCTACTTGTGGTTTGCCTCCGGGGGCACCAATGTGGGCTTCGAGTATGATCTCAAGCGCCCATTGGAGAGCTTGGCCGAGGGGGTTCTGATTAGCGTGCGGGATGCCATGGACAGCATGTTCTTCCAGGACCAGGCGTTGACCGTCATGGCCGAGGAATTCCAGGTGGATGGCGTGGTCTTTCATCCCATCAAGAGCTGCCGCACCGTCTCCACCGGCCTGGCCGACACCCGGCGCTCTTTGATGGCCTCCCAGGATATCGCCAGTCTGTTCATTGAGTCCGACATGATGGATAGACGGGTGGTGTCGGAGGCGCAGCTCAAGAATCGTGTTGACGCATTTTTCGAAGGGCTGGCCTCGCGCAAGCAGCAGGCCGCCATCCAGTCCCCAGGAAGGTGAAACAAATGGCATACGCATGCGGTGTGGATGTGGGCTCCACACAAACCAAAGCCGTGATCATTAATGAAGCGAAGGCAATCGTGGGTCGCTCGCTGATCGACACCGGGGCCAACGTGGTTAACGCTGCCCAAAACTCCTACGAGAATGCCCTGCGGGATGGGAACCTGAGCGAAGAAGAGGTCGAATACATTGTCGGAACCGGTTATGGCCGCTACCGTGTCAACTTCGGTAACACCCAGGTGACCGAAATCAGTTGTCACGGCCGGGGAGCCGTGCACATGTTTCCGGACACACACACCGTGTTGGATATGGGTGGACAAGACACCAAGGCGATCCGAGTGGATGCCAGTGGGGAAATCGTAGACTTCTGCATGAATGACAAGTGTGCTGCTGGCACCGGGCGCTTCCTGGGCGCTGCCTCTTCTGCCTTGAGTATCCCACTGGAAAAACTGGGTGAAACTGCCTTGAAGGCCGAGAAATCCGTACGCATCAGCACCACCTGCACCGTTTTTGCTGAGTCGGAGGTGCTATCCTGGCTGGGGAAAGGCAAGAGGATCGAGGACATTTTGCTGGGCGTTCATCAATCCATTGCCAAGCGGTCCATCAGCCTGCTGCGGCGGGTGGGGATAGAGGAAGAAGTAACCTTCACGGGAGGCGTGGCCCGCAACATCGCGATGATTGAGGTGCTCAACCAGGGCCTTGAACTCAAGATGAATGTCAGTGAAGAGGCACACTTTATGGGCGCACTGGGCGCGGCCCTTTTCGCGCTGGATAATATCCTGTCTAGCCGAATCCCAACTGGGGCTCTGGAGGAAGGCTCATGATATACACGGCTGGCATCGACGTGGGATCAACTTATACCAAGGCTCTTATCTTGAGCGAGACTAATGAGATTGCCGGCCGAGCCCTGGATAACACCGGTTTTAAGCTGACCGAGGTGTCGGAGGCTGTCTACCGCAGCGCTCTGGAGCAGGCAGGGCTGGCAGAGAAGGATGTGGCCTACGTGATCGCCACTGGCTTCGGTCGTCACCAGGTCCCCTTTACCGATGTCCACGTCACGGACCTGACCGCCAGCTCCCGCGGCGCAACATTTTTCTTTCCCAAGACCCGCACCGTTCTGGACATCGGCGGGCACACCATGAAAGCCAGCTTGCTTGACGGCAGCGCCAAAGTGAAGTCGTTTCGGTTGAACGACAAATGCGCGGCCGGCACAGGCGCTTTTCTGGAGAAAACAGCCCGTTACCTGGGGTTTTCGATCCACGAGATTGGCCCGCTGGTAGTCACTTCCAAGGAGCCAGTCCCTATTTCCGGCGTGTGCGCCGTCTTTGCCGAGTCCGAAGTCATCAATCATCTCTCGGAGGGAAAAACCCCCGCTGATATCATGCATGGTTCCATTCTCTCGTTGGTCGATCGATCAGTACAGTTAATGAAACGCGTCCGCATGCAGCCAGAATTCACCTTGATCGGGGGTATGTTGCGCTTTGAGATCATGGCCCGAGTGGTCAGTGACCGTCTCAAAAGTGAGGTCAACGTGCCGGAAGGGGACCTGGTTCAGTATATGCCCGCCCTGGGAGCGGCCATTCTTGGACATCGTCGTTTGCGCAAATTGGCCCAAAGGGGCACCACGGTGGATCGACCTGGCGACAGGTCGGCGTCTGTTCACACTTGACTTACAGCTTCAGGCCAGCAGTTCCTGTTCTTGTAACGCTCAGGCAGTACCCGCCGGGGAATGAAAGTCATGTCTAATTCCAAGCGCAAAACCCCGAACCGGCTCGTTCAGTTGACCGGTTTGGAGAAGACCTCAGGCAAAGGGCCTCACGGTACCTCAAGGGATGAGCCGGGCCCACGTCTGATCGATTATAGGTCTGATCCCCGTCTGGTCGCCGAAGGATGGGAACGCCGCTTCTTGGCTGAGCCGGCGCGCATCCGGGAAGCAATTGAATTGTATTCGAGTTTAGGCTTTGAGGTCCGGGCCGAGCCAGTCACCTCCGCAGACCTGAGTGAGGAGTGTGGGGAGTGCGTGCTGGCCACTGCTACCTACCTCACGATTTATACCAGGAAGAAATCGAGTTAAGATTTTCGTAGAAACCGGAGGCGGCAACAGCACACTCCAAATGGATCCCTTCATCTCGTACAACATTGTGGATAGGAGGTGAATGCTATTGGCAACAGCAAAAACAGTCCTTCTGGAAGGTGCGGCATATTGGCAAGAACCGTAGCGTTTCGACAACTGTGTCGATTCCCAAGCGTGTTCCGTTTATGCCCTGGGTTAAGATTCCTGCGGCCACCATCAACTTTCAGGGTGAGGCCACAGTTCACAATGTCGAGGAAATACCTCAGGAAATTCAGAAGACTCTATTACGGGGGTTGGAACTGGACTAGAAAGAGGTCTCTCGGCTTTGCATTATCAAGGTGAATCCACGCGGAGACTTTTTGACTTACGGTGTTGGGGTGTCACTCCTCACCATGCGGGACCCGGAGAAATCCCGAGGACGAGTACCCGTGAAAGCACAAATTAGACTCGGTTGGTCGAGCCCTTCAAGAAGGTGCTTAATTCCCAGCTCACTGAGGACTGGCGCAACTTGCGAACTGCATTCGCTTCAGTCTGGCGAATACGCTCTCGCGTGACAGAGAACCTTTGTCCCACTTCCTCCAAGGTGTGTGCACCATTATCGCCAAAGCCAAATCGCATCCGGAGGATTTGCTCTTCTCGGTGAGGTAACACCCGTAAGACCGCGGCCACCTGATTTCTCAGATTCATCTCAATCTCCGCCGCAGAGGGAAGAACCACCCCTGCGTCTTCGATGAAATCACCCAGGTGGCTTTCCTCTTTTCCTCCGATAGGAGTCTCCAATGAAATGGGCTCCTGGGCAATCTTGAAGATTTCGGGCACCTTGCTGGCAGTTATGCCCATCTTTTGAGCAACCTCCTCAGGTGTGGGCTTTCGCCCATACTCCTGAGCCAGAGCTCGCCAGGTCCGCATCAGCTTTTTGATGGTTTCCGTCATACGCACTGGGACTCGAATAGTTCTCCCTTGATTGGCAATGGCTCGTGTCATGTTCTGGCGAATCCACCAGGTGGCGTAAGTGCAGAACTTGTAACCCCTTCGATACTCAAATTTATCGACGGCTCTCATCAGACCGAGATTCCCTTCCTGAATCAAATCGAGAAATTGCAATCCTCGGTTGGTATGCTTTTTGGCAATCGAGACCACGAGCCGCAGGTTGGCCTCGACCAGTTCCTTCTTTGCGACCTCCACTTCCAGTTCCTCCCGCTGAATTGCGGCCAATGTTCGCTTGAGTTCGGCAGGTAAGGCCAACGCTTCCTCTTCGATTTCCCGCATTTTCCTGTCAATAGCCCGCAGGCGCGTTCGCACCTTTTTGACCTCATGCAGTTTCAGTTGGGAGTCCGGCAGCTTGGTGGGTTTCTTCGACTCCCTTTTCAGTTTGACGACGCGATCGACTGTGCTTTTGATAACATCCACAAGTTCTTGGTGAATCTGAGAAGTCAGAGCCAGATTGCGAATGATGCGGGCCATTGAAATGCGATGACGAGCCAATCGGGAAAGCAGTCTCTTGTATTCCTTGCCTTTTTTCCGATACTTTCCCAGTTGCGCTCTTATTCGGGCGACTTCCCCTCTTAATGCAGTGATTTCATCGATGCTCTCCAGGACCTCCTGAGATCGCTTTTCCCGGCCCTTCCGGGTCAGGAGGTGATCGTCCAATTCCACCAGATTCCCGATATCCAACTCACTTCTTCTGAGCTTCTCGCCAAACTTGGAAATCTCTCCGGCTACCAAGAGCGAACGGGACAAAGTTTTAATGATGCTTTTCCGGCCTTTTTCAATTCTTTTGCCGATCTCGATTTCCCCCTCTTGAGTTAAAAGAGGAGTTGTACTCATTTCCCGAAAATACATCCGGACAGGATCATTGTTCGCTCCCAGTCTCCCAGTGGTGAGATCAGGATCGCGATCCGCCCCCTGTTCAAAGCAGGCCTTGTCTTGCGGGTTATTGAACTCGGGGTCAATCTGCTTTTCTTCCATCCTCTTGTGGGTATCGTCCATCGCTATAGTGCTCCCTTTACGCTGTTCTTTCTT
>JAUXKG010000020.1 GCA_030624355.1 Acidobacteriota bacterium | reverse complement strand
GCCTATTATGGATTCGTGGTGGACTTCGAGTAGTACTTAACCCGGATGATGCATCACGACAACCTATGCATTGTTCGGGTTAGAGGCAGTGGCAGGCCGATATGAGACAGGGCCTGCCACTCCCGACTTGATCTACCAGGCCAGCGCCCGAGCGTGAATGCGCGGATCACCTACTCCCTTCATGACGCCGGTCTCGGGATCGATCAGAATGGCGTGCACATTACCGGCATAACCCTCCACCAACTCATGTCCTCGAGCTTCAAGCTCGGCACGAGTTTCGGCAGACAGTCCCGGCTCGACAGTGAGCTCCCGGTATTGAAACCCTTCATCTCTGGCCAGACCCTTCTTGACCGCCATGTATCCGTAACGGATGGTGAATCGGGGAGAAGCGATCGCTTCGTGCAAATCCATTTCTCCATCCATCACTCTGGCCATCACCACCGCAATGGCTTGCCAGATGTTGGCTGCGCCTACCCCTCCGATTGCCAGAAAGGGCTTGTTGTTGTGCAGGACCATGCTTGGAGCTGAAGGGGTGCCAAAGGTTTTTCCAGGTTCCAGTTTGTTGGGTCCCGAACTCCGGACTTTGCGCATGTTGTTGTTGAAGAGCACGCCTGTGTCGCCATACACGACCCTGGAGCCCATGGCTGAAATCAACGTCTGAATAGCGGATACCACGTTCCCGTTGCTGTCGACGACCGAAATTGCGGTGGTGTTGTCGTTATCGTCCGTGAGAGGTTCCCCCACGCGATAGGAGGCGCGATCGGGGTTAATCCGGGAACGGACATCTCGGGCATACTCCTTGGAGGTCAGTCGATCGAGCGGCATCTTCACGAAGCGAGGATCACCGATGTAGCGCATTCCATCGTCAGCCGCTACCTTCAGGGATTCGGCAATGGAGTGAATGAAATCGGCGGAGCCGGGTTTCATAGAGGGCAGGTCAAAACCCTCCAGGATGTTGAAGGTCTCTATGATGGCCGGACCGAAGTTAGGCGCGGAAGCGCTGACCACCTGGTAGTCCCGGTAGCTGGTCTGGACCGGTTCCCTCCAGTGGACCTGGTAATTCTCGAAGTCCGCTTTGGTAAACACCCCACCCTGCTTGTCCGAAAAGGAGACAAGCTCGTCTGCCAATTTCCCCTTGTAGAAGATATCCGGGCCGTGTTTCGCTATCCTGCGAAGCGTTCGGGCCAGGTTCTTCTGCACAAAAATTTCTCCCGGGGTGGGGGGGCGACCTCCCGGCAGATACACTGCTGCGCTGGTGGGATATTGGCGAATGGTCTCGAGATTCCTCTCGATGTAGGAGGCTTCACGACTGGAGATGGGAAAGCCGTTTTCCGCGTATTCAATGGCAGGACTCAGGGCTTCTTCCCATGAGATGGTTCCGTAGCGGCTCAACGCTGCATGCCAACCCGCCACATTTCCCGGGACGCAGGATGCCAGGATCCCCCGTTCTTTGCTCTTCTGGTCATACATCTCGATACGGGCTTTGGAGGCGATCACGTCCCGAAAATCCAGATTGAAGACGCCGGGATTGGATCCTTCATTCCAGTAGATCAGCATATTGCCAACTCCGCCCGGTCCCGACATCTCGAATTCGACGACCCCCAGGACGGCGGCCATCGATACGGTCGCGTCCACCGCGTTTCCTCCGTTCATCAACACCCGCATTCCCACCTGGCTGGCCAGTTGGTGAGAGGTCACGACCATCCCGCGGCGTCCATAGATCGTCTTTTCGTCTCCGGCAGCGAAAGAGAGGGAAAAGACGGCAATTAAGAGTCCGCATACCACCTGATTAAGCAAGTTCATTTCCGTCCTCCTGATTTCATGTAGACGACACGATTGATTCAAGCAGGACTCCGGCTCTTCAAGCTGGCCGGATCTGGTTTCGTGTCGAGCGTCTGACTCCATCCTAACCGCACAGGTGGGCAGAATCAACAGCCTATACCAGGTTGTCCCGGATGCAGAGGCTGCAGGATATCGGTTGTTTCCAGCGTTTTTACAAGGGCAAGATTCTTGACTGACATCAGGCAGTGTGGTACCCCTTCACAGCGTCAGAAAACAGAGCTTGAATTCCCATTCTGGCGCGGATTCACTTTCCACATCATCCGGGCCATTGAGGGCCTCTTCCATTGAGGACAGCCTTTTTGGGAGCAGAGGAGAAGAGGATGCGGGTAACGTTATTTGCAGCTCGGGTACTGGGGAAGAGAACCTTTCTCCTGTTCGGATTCTTCACCTTCCTGTGCGTAGCGGTCATCGGGGCGACCTATGTCACCTCCCGCTATGCCCTGAAGGTCTACGTTGAGGATCAGTTGTCTCGCATCTCCTGGGACGTTGCCCTGTATCAATCGCGTGCCATCCCGAAGGCTCCTGAATTTTTGGAAACACTTCGCCAGCTTCCGCAGGTGACGCAGGCCGAGAGCCTGGTCTTCTTGCGCACCCGCCTTCCCGAGGGGTTAAAGGTGGAGGCGGGTGGCGCTGCCGTTGTCGTGCCCTGGTACGTCGTTCTCAGCTCCACGAGTCCGGAATTGCTGCCCCCCGCCTATCGGGCAGTAGATGGAAAGACCACCCTGTCGCTGTTTGGCTCCAGAGATCTGGTTCAGGCCAATCTGACCCGGATCAGGTTGGCAGACGACTTCGCCTTTCTGGGCCGTACCGTCCAGGAGCACGAGCATCAGGACGGTCAGCAGCACCCACACGCCGGAGACTGGCGTGCTCTGTTCCGTGTCCCGATCAATCAGGTTGTCGAACTGGACCGCGAAGAACTGAATCGGTGGCTGTTGGAGAAAACAGGGAGCATCTCCTTTGTGCCCTACCTCGGTGCAGGACTGCACATGCCTTATGACCCCGCGCTCTTCGCCCAGCTGGACAGACTGTTCCAAGCTCACAGCCACGAGCATGGAGAAATCGATATCCACGAGGAGTCGGGAGACTATCTTCCCGAGATCGATCACATGGTACTACTGGATCGGGACAAGCTCATCTCAGGTTGGGACCTGGAGGGGTCGTACCAGCGGGTGGAGCAGGTTCTGGAGGTGATTCGAGAGGTGATTCCTCCCACCTACAACATCCAGCTGCGCAGTGACACTCTTCTTTTGATTGAAAGAATGTCGGAGATCTCCAAACTGATTGGAATTGTGACTCTATTTTTGGCGTTACCGGTCATTGCCATTGCCTGGGTCTTCGCCGCCAACCTGGTTCATTTTGTGATCTTGACCGAGAGGCGCACTATCGGTCTGATGCGTCTCAGGGGTCTGCGCGGATCTCTTCTGAGTCGGGTGTTCCTTTTCACGATCCTGACTGGCGGTGTAATGGGCGGCTTGCTGGGTCTGGTGGCCGGCATGATTCTGCCGCTGGTGGCCTACGAAGATCTTGGCTCGGTGATGCGGTTGGTGAGTTTGCAGGAGCCGCTTTGGATCCTCCTGTTTCTGATGGTCGGGCTGGCGGTGTCTCTGTTGATTGGCATGCGGTTGATCAGGTTGGTGCGGCGTCTCACCCCTCGAGAGGCCTCCAGTCGCTTCGCATCCTCCGGCGCTGCTACAGTCGGCCTGAGATTCGGTTTCTTTACCGCACTGGCACTGTTGGTGGGCGGTGGCACAGCGCTGGCCTGGGTAACCGGTTTTTCTCTGGCGGAGCGATTCCCCGAACTTCGTCAGTTCGAGCGACTGTTGGATTTGCTGGCTCTCCCTCTCTTGATCTATGGATCGTCGGTTTTGCTGGCTTCCCGGAGAACAATCATCGCTGCCTGCATTCGTCTGCTGGCGCCTTTGAGTCGGGGCCGTCTGAGCAGCTTTGCCGTCGAGCAGGCCGTCCGCCGTCCCGGCCGGGTAGCCGGTGTAGTGCTGGTAGGGAGTTTGGCGGCGGCCATTACCCTGGCTCCCAGTATTGCTTCCCACTCCTTTACCCAGAAGGGAGTACGAGGGGTCAAGGTCCAACTTGGGGCCAATGCCAATCTGACCTTCAACACGGTCAGTCTTGGGGAGGATCCGGAGGAGAGTCTGGGTGTTCGGATAGCGGCGCTCCGGCGGTGGATTCAGCCCAGTCTGGACGTTCTGGGTGAGCAATCAAGTATTTCCTCGACAGAGTTGGTGGTGCGTTCGCTCATTCGTTTGTACGTACCGGGTTACGGTTACGGTGGAACTCCCCTGTTTTTGATCCAGGATCCGGAGGCCTATCTTGAACACGTTTATCACGAAGAGGAGTTGGGTCTGGATGGAGCATTTCGGGAAATCATCCTTCAGTTGAAAGAGGGTAAGGTGGCGGTCTCACCTTCGGTGGCCGAGTTCTGGTCTCTGTCGGCCGGTGACCAGGTGCTGGTCGGCTTTGACGACCAGGGAAGACCGGTCAAGGCCCAGGTGGCAGGCACTCTGGCCATGCTCCCGGGTGCGCCGCAGCGTTCGGTAGAGGACCGCGACAGCTTTGCCACGGCTCATGCAGACTATCTGAGCCACCTCTTTCGCTCGGAAGCCTTTCTAGTGGCCTCCATGGAGAGCCCGTTTTTGGATTCCATCTCGGCACTGGTTCCCCAGCTGACGACCATTGTTGCAACGAGCGAGGAGAGCGGCCTTAATACCGCGGAGCTTCCGATCCATCCCAGAGATGAGCGCTTTTTCTCACAGGAGGTGACCAAGGTAAGAAAGGATATGTTCATTCACCTGGTTGGAGAGAACTTCAAAATCTACCTGGTGGCAGGACTCCTGATCGCCTTGTTCGCAGTGACGGCTACCTTCGTGGTCAATTTCACGGAGGATCGACGCATGCTGGCTCTGCTGCGAGTACGGGGCGCCTCACCCGGGGATCTGATGGGCGCTCTGGTTGTGCAACTTTATTCTCCGCTGTTCTTGAGTCTGATCCTGGGTTGTGTCATCGGAGGTCTGGCCGGCCTGGGCATCGCTCATCGCGTCTGGGATTTGCAGCGGGTACCCACCATCATGAACCTGTTGAGGACCGAACTGGTGTTCTCCTGGGAATCCGTGTGGGTGATCCTTTTCATCATGACGGTGTTGGCCGCACTGGTTTTCCTGCTAGGATTGTGGACCTTCCAGAAGACCGCTCGAGAAGCTATACGCCAGGAGTAACGAAACATGAACAGTTCTGACTCGCCGCCGCCAAGCCAAGCCCATGTCAAGCTGGAGGGTGTGTTCAAAAGCTATGAGACTCGAGCCGGGGAAATCCCCGTTCTCCTGGGAGTGGACCTGGAAGTTCATCCAGGAGAGGCGGTGGCCATAATGGGGCGAAGTGGTTGCGGAAAAACCACGCTGCTCAACCTCCTAGGGGGCATCGATCACCCCAGCACAGGCCGGGTATTCTACAACGGAAGCGATATCGGAGAACTCTCGGAAAGAGAGCTCGAAGATTATCGTCTGATGAAGGTTGGATTTGTATTCCAGCTATTCAACCTGATTCCTTCCCTGACTGCCTTGGAGAATGTCACACTTCCCATGATTCTGGCCGAAGTGGAACCCCAGGAGCGCCACCAGCGAGCCATGCATCTGCTGGAACTTGTGGAAATGGCGGACAAGGCCCACAAGTTTCCCGATGAACTCAGCGGGGGCGAGCAGCAGAGAATCGCAATCAGTGTGGCGTTGGCCAACAACGCCCCGCTTATCCTGGCCGATGAGCCCACCGGGAACCTGGACAGCAAGAGCAGCGAAATCGTCACGAAATGGTTGTGTTCATTGGCCAGAGATCATGGTAAAACGGTCCTGATCGTCTCCCATGATCCCCACATTCCTCCGCGAGTGGACCGAAGCCTGGTCATGGAGGATGGCAAATTCGAAGCGGGCACCTTTTCGCTGGAGGAGGTGTCTTCTTGAGGTCTCTATTTGGGCCGACATGTGATGTCACAGCATTCACAGAGGTCAGTTAAACACGGAGGAGAAACGATGAATAAAATCTCTTTTGTCAGATGGATGGCGGTCTGTTTGGCGTCCCTGGTTCTGGCCGCTTGCGCCGGTTCGGATGAGACGGCGGAGAAGATCGATTCCGGTTATCCGCAAGCGCGCTTTCCCAGCTATTTGAAAAAGCCGCAGAGTATCGAGGAGATCATGCCCTACGCTCAGGCTGCCGTGCGTCAAACGGGAGGGAGAACCCCACTGGGACAGGTAGAACCCGGAAAGACGGTGGCTCTTTTTGCCGGAGTGAGAGCGCTGGTAGACCCCAATCCTCTTGTGCTGCAGGCTGTGATCGAGGCTTACAAAGAGTTGGATGTAAAGGCCATGGTGGTCTTGCCCGAAATCGAAGATAACTCGATTCGTTTGGGGCGAGGGTACACCTCAGAGGACAGCTACATGGAAATAGCCCGCTGGGTCGGATTCAACTTTCTCGACCAGAAAGAGCCGAAGGCCGGGCTGCAGCAAGAGGTGCCGGCGGTGTATTCGCAGATGTATCCCGAGGAGCCCCGACAGGGGACTCGGATCGATCTCGACCCGGAGGTGGTCAGTGAGCTGAAAGCCGACCCGAATTTTCGGTTTTGGGGAGGCTCTCCCAAAGAGTATCTGGACAGGTATGGCAAAACCATCGACATTGTGTTCACCGGCTATGGCGGACGGGAGGGAACCCGCAAGGATCTGGGTGAACACGGTCACAAGTTCTATGGCAATTTCATCTTTGATGACTACCATGAGCTGGTGAGCAAGGTGCCCTCCTATCCGGGCGACCTGTGGCGGCTGGTGGAGGAGCGGGTCATCGAACCGCTGGCCTGGGCCGATCGAGCCCACATCACCGATCCGGAAGGGACCGATGTGACTTTTGACGTGACCGAGCAGCAGGCCAAGGACTGGGCCGAGAGCACCTACTATCCAGGCCATCTCTTCCTGTTTCCCCACCAGGGAACCACCCGGCTGCCGGCTATCTTCTATCCCACCCTGACTCGCTGGATCGCTGCCTTTATCCCGCAGGCTGAAGGAGTGGTTGCCGGCACCCGCAGCCATACCGGGGTTTTCCCCAGAATTGAAATAGATCTGAAAGACAGTCGAGTGACAGAGGTGAGGGGCGGTGGTGAGTACGGAGATGGTTGGCGGGCCTTTTTGCGCTGGCCCAAGTTGAACGAGGTTCAATATCCCTACTACGAAGATATTGGCAAGGGCTACTTCTGGGCTTACGAGTGCGCTCTCGGAACCAACCCGAAATTCTATACCCGATTTGATGAGGCCATGCAGGGTAGATGGATGACTGAGCGGGAAGCGGCCGGAGTCATCCACTGGGGCTTCGGTGTGGAGGTGCGTTCCGATCGTCCGGGGGAGGAAGGCCGTTTTCTGGAGTTTCGCAAGAAAACCAATGCTCCCAGAGGACATTGGTTTCACATTCACAACATGTTTATCACCTTTCGGCTCCGAATTCGGGGAACCGAGCGCTGGCTGACCCTGGTGGACAAGGGGAGGATCACGGCGCTGGACGATCCCGAGGTCAGGCTGCTGGCCAGCCGCTATGGAGATCCCGACGAGATTCTTCGGGCCGAGTGGGTTCCCAGCATTCCTGGAATCAATGCCCCCGGCGACTACCAGAAGGATTACGCCGATGACCCATGGACTCACATTGTCAAGGTCATGAACGAGGTGGAGGACGGAACCTACCCGTACCTGTATCCCTAGCCATGACTAGGGATACAAGACCATGACGGATCGCAGGAATTTCCTGAAGACGGTGGCCTGTGCAACGGCCGGAACGTTCGTTGTGGGGCGGTTGGCTGCGGCCCAGTCTGTGCGACGGGAAGTGTCTTTGGCAGGCCGACGCGTCAAGGTAGTCGACATTCATGCCCACTGTGGCGTGCCGGAGGTGGAAGACATTGTCCGGGGCACGAAGCTGGCTAGGACTATCGATGCGAAGCTTGTTCTGGGGCCTGCCCGTTTGCGGCTGATTGACGAACGAGGCATTGATGTTCAAGTGCTGAGCGTGATTCATTGGTGGTACACGGCCGACGAAGACCTCGCTCGCCGGATCATCCGGATTCAGGATGAAGGAATCGCGGCCTGGTGTGATGCCCACCCGGATCGCTTTGTGGGCCTGACGTCGGTCACGCTGCAGTATCCCGATCTGGCCGCCCAGCAGTTGGAGTACGCTGTCAAGAATCTGGGCCTGCGTGGCGCTTCGATCGGCGGTCACATTAACGGTGAGGTGCCGTCATCGCTCCGCTTTGATCCCTTTTGGGCCAAGGCGGAG
Organism: Acidobacteriota bacterium; assembly: GCA_030624355.1. Lineage (GTDB taxonomy): Bacteria > Acidobacteriota > UBA6911 > RPQK01 > JADFOI01 > JAUXKG01. Next base: position 5,664 of record JAUXKG010000020.1, on the reverse strand, counting down.
GAGCTGGGGGTGCCGGTCTTCATCCACCCCAGCGGTGCTGCCAACGTGGTTCGAAAGGACGGATTAAAGGGCAGGCTGGAGAATATTATCGGTAACCCCTTGGAAACCACGGTCTTTTTCTCCCATATGATCTTCGACGGGACGCTGGACCGCTTTCCGGGACTGAGAATCTGCGGCGCACACGGAGGCGGTTATCTGCCATCTTACCTTGGGCGCTCGGAGGTGCCCTGCCGCCCGGAGGATGTTGCAGAATGTGTGAACAAGAAACCTCCCAGCGAATATTTGAAGACCCAGATCTTCGCCGATACGATGGTTTTTTCAGAAGAGGGCCTGCGCCATCTGGTGGCTGAAATGGGTGTTGGCCAGGTCGTCTATGGCACCGACCTGCCCTATGATTGGCCTGACACCTTGGACCTGATCCTCAATGCTTCGTTCCTGAGTCATGCCGAAAAGGAAGCGATCCTCGGCGGGAACGTGATCAGACTGCTTCGAATTGCCTAGCCCGGTTTATACATGTCTCAAAATGATGAAAGCCTTGATCTGGAGCGGGCCCTGGAGATTGCGGTGCGTGCAGTCCGTGAGGGAGGAGAGGTGGCCAGACTCCGCCTGGGGGATCCCGGCTATCTTCGCTGGAAGGGCCACCGGGACGTCGTATCGGAAGCCTCATTTCAGGTTCAGGAGGCCATCGTATCAACCCTCCTGGCCGAATTTCCCGACACCGGGATTCTGGCCGAGGAGGGACCTGAGGACGCTCCCATGCCGGTGGATGCCACCCATCTCTGGATCGTGGATCCCATCTGTGGCAGTTCCAACTTTGTCCAGGGAATTCCCTACTTTGGCATCTCGATTGCCCTGCGAACCGAGGGCAAAATCCGCCTGGGCGTAGTTTATGATCCCTGCCATGAAGATCTGTTTCAAGCAACCAGCACCACTCCGGCCACTCTCAACGGCGAGCAGATCGTGGTTCAGCAAGTGTCGGTGGGTCCGGAGGCCTGGAGCAGCGCAGTCGTGGGAACAGATTGGCCCTGCAGCGGTGAGCGACGCAAGCAGGCCAAGGCCATCGTGACTTCGATGCTTGATCAGGTGAGCGAATGCAACCTGATGGGCTCTCCGGTGCTCGGGTTTTGCAACGTCGCCGCCGGACGCCTGCACGCTTACTGGCACCTGGATCTGAAGATCTGGGACATCGCCGCGGCAAGCCTTATCCTGGAGCGCGCCGGCGGAGTTCTGACCGACGCAGCGGGTGTGACCTGGCTTTACTCGGATGGTGGCTACCTGGCAAGCAACGAGATAATCCACAACTGGACCCTGAACTGCATCCAGGCGGGCCTCAATCTCTCTTAGGGTTTAAGGGAGACCTTAGCCCAGCGCCTCCAGGATGGTTCGTTCCAACAGCTTCTGGGTCACATCCACCTTGTAGGCGTTCATGCTCATCGGTCGGACCACGGTACGGATTCCGGCAGCCGCCTGACGGACTCTATCCCGGATGTTCTTGCCCTTGAGTCGGTTCTCGATGACGGCAGCACGGTACGGTACCGGTGCAACTCCGCCCAGGACGATTCGGCCATCCTCCCAGACGTCGTCCTTCGCCGTGAAGGCGGCAGCAACCGAAACCACCGCAAAGTCATAGACCTGCCGATTCTTGAGCTTGGTCCAGGCCTGCCTGGTCCCGGCGGCGGGGGTTGGGATGAAGACCTCGACCAGCAACTCATCCGGTTGGAGGACATTCTCGCGCAAAATATCCTCGCCGGGACCGATGAAGTAGTCGTCGAAGGGAATCATCCTCTCACCATCGGGTCCGGCGATCTTGGCCTGAGCGTTGAGCGCCAGCAGAGAAGTGGCTGTGTCGGAAGGGTGAACAATGTAGCACCCCTCGCCTCCGATGATGGCATGGTACCGGTTGTCGCCGGTGACGGAAAAACAGGTATCGCCGCCCTTTTTGAGGCAGTCGAAGTCTTTGCCCCGGAAGAACCAGCAGCGGGGGCGCTGGTTGATGTTGCCACCCAGCGTGCCGTAATTTCGGATCAGTGTGGAGGCCACGCTATGGGCAGCCTGGGTGAGCAGCGAAAAACTTCGCTTCAGGTCTTCCGATTCGACGATTTCGGTCAGGGTGGCAAAGGCCCCGATGGTGGCTCCGTTCTGGTCGACTTTGATGCCGCGAAGCGCGGGAATGGTACCCAGATCGACCAGGGCATCGGGCAGAGGCATGCCCGTCCCCTGCACCCAATCCTTCATGATCCCGGTAACCAGATCGCTGCCACCCGCCAGTACCTTGGCCTTGGGGCCCAGCTTGGTCAGGATTCCAACCGCTTCCTCAATAGTGGTGGGCTCGTAGAGTTCGAAGCTTTTCATTTTTCTTCTACCTCACATTCTTCAGTTCGGCGAGCAGCTTCTCGCGCGTGACCGGCATGTGCTGCATCCACACCCCGACCGCATTGTGTATGGCTGCTGCGACCGCTGGTGCAGGGGGAGCCATGGGTGGCTCACCGATCCCATGAGCCCCGAAGACCCCGTAGGCCTTGGGGCGCTCGACGATGACGACGTCTATCGTGTCCGGGACGTCCAGGATGCTCAGTGCCTTGTAGTCGAGCATGTTGGGATTAAGAGGCAGCCCCGTCCCCTTGTCGATCAGCATCTCTTCGGTGAAGACGGCGCCCAGGGCCATGACCACGCCCCCCTCGATCTGCTGTTCCACTGCAAACGGATTGATGGCTTGTCCCACGTCGTGAACTGCCACGAAGTTGGTGACCAGGACCGTGCCCGTTCCGATGTCGACCTCGACCTCGGCGGCGTGTGAGGCCCATGCCGTTCGTTGCCAATCGGAGTCCTGCCTGTATATCGCCCGTCCCAGGATGGAGACGGGAATCGATCCCACAACGGCTTCGAAGCTGAGTTTCCTGGATGGATCAGCCTTGACGAAGATCTCTCCGTTTTTGATGTCGAGCTGCTCCGGCGTCACCTGAGTTTCCTGGGCCGATGGTACTTCCCGGGGGGCCGGGATTCCCAGCTTGGCCCCGTAAAGCGCCACTACCGGGGCAACCGTCTCCGCCGATTCACCAACCATTTGGTTCCACATCGGGTCGCTGGCCAGGCCCTGCCACTGAGCATCGGTCAGGCTGGCCGCATAGGCTGGGTCTTGAACAACGCGGATGACATCGACTTTGACCTGGTCGCTCTCCCCGGCCTCTTCCACGATTTTTCGGGCGGCGAAATCCAGGATCTGGCGCTTGGCATCCATGGCCGCTTCGTAGATGCCGCGTCCCCCGGTGTTGGTTTGGCGGCTGCCGTTGGTGCCTCCGGTGTCAGTGGTGTTATCCGTGTCTACGTAGGCAGTAATACTCACACGGTTCATTGGAACGCCCAGCGCTTCGGCTGCAATCATGGCCATTTGGGTGCGCTGGCCCGGCCCGATTTCGGTGCATCCCGAAACACATTGGACGCTGCCGTCCTGGTTCACGATCACCTGGCCGGTGGCCGGATCGCCGCCCGCGCCGTGGCTGCAGGCATGGGCGGCAAGCCCGATGCCGTGGAAGACGCCCGGACTGACCTCCTGGGCTCGTGGCGCATGCCACTTAGCCTTCCAGTCGATTCGCTCGGCGGCCTTCTCGATGCATTCGCGAATGCCGGGGTTGCTGAACGGCTTCCCAGTGTCCGGATTGCCCTCCTCGTTGAGATTCTTGAGCCGAAACTCGACGGGATCCATCCCGATCGCGTCTGCTGCCTTTTCCATCATCATCTCCAGGGCGAAGGTGCCGTTGGGATGACTCACACACCGGTAATAGCCGGACTTGTAGCTGTTGGTAAAAACATCGGTAGCCTCCAGTTTCAAGTTGGGAATCTTGTAGAGGTTCTGCATGTTGAACCAGGAACCCTGGGCCTTGCTGTCACGATGGGCTCCGACGTTGGCATAGACGTGGAATTCACCCGATTGAATCGTTCCGTCTCGGTTGACGCCCAGTTTCATCTCGTTGCGGAATTCCGGCCTGTGAGTGCGGGTGACGAAGTCTTCCTCGCGTGTGTACATCGTCTTGATCGGGCGTCCGGTCATTCTGGCCAGAATGGCCGTGTGCACCTCTGACAGGTCGATTCCGGAGCGGTAGCCGTAGCCCGACCCCATGAAGCCCGTTTGCACCACACGGACGTAGTTTTCCGGGATCTTCAGGGCCTGGGAAAGATCGGCTCGAGTCCCATGTGCATGCTGATTCGTGTAGTACACGATCAGGCGATTCTGCTCCCAGTACATCAGAGAGTTGGTCAATTCCAGCGCCAAGTGCTGTTCTGTGGACCTGGTCAGGACCTCTTCGATGTTGATGTCTGCACGGGACCCGAGTAGGTCGCCGCGGACCAGCGGTGAAGCCACGGCGATGATGGTCCCGTTTTCCTTGTTGTCCCACTGCTTGAGGGCGGAGAAACTGGAGCCCTCCATCATGTCCAGGGTGGCGGGCAGCGTCTCGTACTCGACTTCGATCTGGTGGATGGCCTCATCGGCAATATGCTCGCTTTCGGCTGCCACGACGGCCACCGGAGAGCCGATCTCAAAGACTTCTTCGTTGAACAGAAAGCGGTCGGGTGGGCCGCTGCCCAGCTTGACGTCGCGATATTCTTCGGGCAGGTTGCCGCGGTGCAACACGGCCACCACGCCACTCATTTTCTCCGCCTTGCTGGTGTCGACGCTCAGGACCGTGGCACGGGGATGGGGGCTGCGCAAGGTTCGGGTATGAAGCATCCCCGGCATGCGCATATTCTGAGTGTATTGGCCCTGGTCGGTCACCACCCCGATACCGTGCAGGCGAGCAACCGGTTTTCCAATCACCTGAAACGGTTGGGAGTCGGTCGGGGGCACCGTGGCCGTTGGTACTGCCCGGGGAGCCGGAATTCCCAGCTTGGCTCCGAAGAGCGCCACTACCGGGGCAACGATCTCCTCTGACTCGCCAACCATTTCGTTCCAGGTCGGGTCGCTGGACAGGGCCTGCCACTGAGCATCAGTCAGACTGGCCGCATACGCTGGGTCTTGAACCACGCGGATGGCATCGACTTTGACCATTTTCTAGTTCCTCCTTAGGCCCTCGTTATGGCTTCATGCGGGCTGGGTCTGATTCACGAGTTCACATTCCTCTTTCTTCAACGGTTACCAGCTTGGACGCGTAGCTGACCCTCTCCCCTCTCAGCTCGGCAGCCGCCTTCTTCACCGCACTGAGTATCTTGGGATATTCGCCACAGCGGCAGATGTTGCCAGCCAGCGCCTCCTTGATCTGGGCGTCGCTGGGGTTCCGGTTGCTCTCGAGCAATGCGTAGGCGGACATCAAGAAGCCGCGGGTGCAAATTCCGCACTGAAAACCACCCTCGAGCCAGAAAGCGCGTTGAATCGGATGCAGTCCCTTCACGCCCGGCCCGTTAGAGATGCCGGCCACGGTTAGGATCTTCTCTCCGCGACCATAGCGAGCACTCAGGAGAGTACAGCCGTTGACGGCTTTGCCGTCCACCAGCACCGTGCAGGCACCGCACTGAGCGCGGTCACAACCGAGATTACAGTTGGAAAGTCCCAACTGGTAATTCATCGTTTCCCACAAGCTCTCGCGCACATCCACCTTGACCTCGTGCTTTTTGCCGTCGATGTCCAGTATGACCCGGCGGGCAGTCAGGGGAGCGGCACCATCCGGTGGT
>JAUXKG010000223.1 GCA_030624355.1 Acidobacteriota bacterium | reverse complement strand
TCAGCCTTTCCTTGATCTTGGACAGAACTGCCAGTCTGGGATCGATGGGCTGACTCTCACAACTGCACTCACTCTCATTGAGATTGGCTCCACACTGATCACACAAACCCTTACAACTTTCGCTGCAGATTGGCTTCATGGAGATCTCCAGAACAATCTGCTCGTAAACGACAGCCTTCAGATCCAGTTGATCGCTTCGATAGAAACCCACTACCAGATCCTGGTAGTTCAGGGCTACTTCTTCTCCCTCCCGCGTCACCGCCGGATCAGGCCAGTACTCGAGCCGAAAATCTTTCTTCAGGCTCTGATCAAAGAACCTAAGGCAGCGACAGCAGGTCAGCTCCAGGTCAGCCTCCAAATTTCCCTCAACCTTGACCTGGTCTCCGGCCCAGGAAATGCTCAGCTGGGATCGAACAGGCCGCCTAAGCAGGCTGACATCACTGGACAATTTCAATTGCTGGTCGTCGAAATCAACATCCAGAGAGAGTGGCTCATGTCGCAGCCGGAGCTCATTCAGATCGATAATCATCGACTCCTCCCCCTTGACCGACTAGTGTCCTGTCCCACAGATAGCATAACATTTGCTGAAAGGACTTTGAGACGAGATCGCGGATCGAGGAGGAGACGATGTAATAACATCGTCGACGACGAGCAACAAAGAGATCGGCCAAAGCCCCTTCAGCCCTACGGGTTACGGCGGGACGGCCGCTGCTGCTTTGTTGCTTCTCCTCGCCGATGACCCACATCGACTCGTCGTCGCGCCTCGAATCACAAACCGTCGCGACCGTAACAAATGTCATGCTATCTGTGGGACAGGACACTAGTTATTGTACTTCATTTTCTCTTTGTCAAGACGGTGACTGGACCCTAAGTACTCAACTGCACGTTTCCGAATGTTTGTAGTGGGCGTACTTGTCCGTCATGCCCGCTATGTAATCGCAAACCACCCGCTCACGACCCAGCTGGCCGATGCGACTGTAGTGGCTGTCTGGAAGCTTCCTGGGATGATTCAGATAATGCTCGAACAGTTCCTCAATCAAATGCCCCGCCCTTTTCCGAGCCTGCCGGAGAACCTCGTGATCGTAAAGATCGGAACGCAAAAAACGCTTCAGCTGCTGATTCTGGTCAGCTACTCCTTCTTCGAAACCCAGCAATCGCTTCGCAGAGGATCGAACCTGCTCTACAGAATCAATTTCGTTGTTTTCAAGTACCTGACGGCTATGAGACACCAGACTGGTGACCAGGACATCAATGAGCCGCCGCACCGTTTCTCTGACCCGAAGCTTTTCATCGGCTTCACCGTGCTCCGCTTCCACCTGCCGGTAGAGACAGCCTACCAGTTCCACCTTTTCCACCACCTGTTCCAGGGTTAACAGACCCGAATCATACCCGTCGTCCAGATCTGCCGTGTTGTAGGCAATCTCATCGGCCAGATCGATTAACTGGGCTTCCAAGGGCGGACGCCTGTCCAGAAGATACGGACTGAGGTCCACATAGAGTGATTCCTTTCCCGTGTAGTCCCGACTGTGTTTCACGATGCCTTCCCTAACCTCGAACGTCAGGTTCAGTCCCCGGAAGGCGGGATACTTTTCTTCAAAATACTCCACGATCCGCAGAGCGTGAAGGTTGTGGTCGAAGCCGGAACCGTGATTGCTCATGATCCGGTCCAACACCCTCTCACCCTTGTGACTGAAAGGAGGATGGCCGATGTCGTGGCTCAAGGCCAGCACTTCACATAAATCGGTGTTGAGCCCAAGCGTCCTGCTGATAGTGCGGGCTATTTGACTGACTTCGATGGTATGCGTTAGTCGATTTCTGAAGTGGTCGGAATAGTCCGGATCGAAAACCTGGGTCTTGTTTTCCAGCCGTCTGAAGGCCTTGGAGTGAACCACGCGGTCACGATCCCTCTGGTACTCAGAACGGTAAGAATGAAGCGGTTCCGGATGACATCGACCGGCCGTCGCCTCATCGCACATTGCATAGGACGCCAGCTTCATTCAATATATACTACGCTTCCTGCGAGGGTTTGGACAGCACCGCTTGGAGCTCAAGTAACAGATGTTTGATGAGTAACAACAGTGTATGGATTGAAAGTACGAAACTGCCACTCAGCACGAACCTGACCCCTGATCGGGCTTCTGCTTTCGACGCGCCGTTTGTCAGTTGTCAGCTGTCAAACTAAGTGTCTCAAACAGTAGTAGGTAGCAATTTCGAACTTAAGTAATAGTTAAACAACAATGCCGTTTCTCAGACAGATTGTTTTTCTGATTGCCGCTCTCTTGCCCGTAACCTTGCTGGCAGGCACAGACGGTACTGCCTCCAGCAAGCCCGGACTACTGGTAATGGCTCACGGCGGCAGTGATGAATGGAACGCTGCCGTTCGGGAAGCCGTCGCCCCGCTGCGCTCTTTTTGCCCGGTGGAAATTGCCTTCGGCATGGCTCAGCGCGACGTCCTGCAACGGGCCGTAAGTCGCTTGGAAACACAGGGTGTAGGTCGAGTGGCTGTGGTTCGACTCTTTGTTTCCGCTGAATCCTTCCGCCACCAAACGGAATATCTGCTCGGTCTGCGTTCTGATCCTCCCCGCCTGTTCATCGACCATTCCTCTCACACCGGTGTTCCGCTCACCGATCATGACTCCGTCAATCTGCTCTCCGGCGAAATGGCCCCTCGTCCGGTTCACAGAAAGGCCGCTATCGCTCTGAACAAAGAGGGGCTGTATGACTCCGAACTGATCGGGGACATCATCGCTGCGCGGGTCCGGAATCTCAGTCTCTCGCCTGAGAGTGAATCCGTCCTGGTCCTGGCACATGGAGAAGGGAATGATGCCGTCAATCGGCGCTGGATCCTCAAGTTGAATTCCCTGGCAGCCAAGATTCGCCGGATGGGCCCTTTTCGGACTGTGCGAGTTGAGACGCTCCGCGAAGATTGGCACGACAAGCGAAGCCAGGCAGAGAAGCAGATTCGCCGCTTCGTGCGAGAGGGAAACCAGGATGGGGGTCAGGTGATCGTGGTTCCTTTTCGAGTCTTCGGCTTTGGACCCTATGCCAGCGTGCTTCAAGATCTAACCTACCTGAGTGACGGCCTGGCCTTACTGCCTCACTCTGCGGTGACAGAGTGGATCAGGCAGCAGGCAGGCATTTGTCTGAAAGACATTGGCGCAAACAATCCCTTCCAGGCGAGCAGCTTCTCCGGTGAGACAGATTTCGACAGCCAATGAGTGGAGGTTCCAACCTTGGATATGATCCTCCAGATCCTGGTGGCTGCCTTCATTCTCCTGGGCAGTGCTTTTGTGACCAACCTTTTCGCCCGATATATGTACAACCGCTGTCCGGATTGCGGAACACTCAACGCCAGGCGACGCAGCCACTGCCGAAACTGTCAGCAGTCCCTGAGATAAATAAATATTGAACAAGTGGTTGAAAATCCGCTGACCCCTGATAGAATAGCCGCCTAATTTTTCCTTATAGGGGAAGGAAGACGACATGCTATTAGCCCTCGCGATCTGGCTCATCACGATCGTCACCGTCGTTCTGTTTGCCGGGCAATTCTGGTGGTTTCCCGAATCCGCTTCCAGCCACGGAGAGAGTGTCGACAGACAATTTGTCTACACGCTGCTGGTCACCGGTCTGGTTTTCGTGCTGTCTCAGGTGGCACTTGGTTATTTCGTCCTCCGGTACCGGCAGCGACCCGGTCAAAAGGCGCTCTACCACCACGGCAACAACAAGATGGAAATAGCCTGGACACTGGCCGCCACCGTCCTCTTCTATGTCATGGTCATAGCGGGACAGGGAATCTGGTATGACATGTATATCGAGGCCGCTCCCCAGGATGCCTTGCGAATTGAAGTGACCGGCCAACAGTTTGCCTGGAACATCCGTTATGCCGGCCCGGACGGGGAGTTCGGACCGGTCAGACCCGAGCTCATCAACGACTCGGCGGGAAATCCGCTGGGCCTGGATCTGCAGAATCCGGCGGCCCAGGACGATATCGTGGTTCCCACCATGGCCGTTCCCATCAATCGTCCGGTTGAACTGCTGCTCCGATCGAAGGACGTGACTCACGCATTCTCCGTCAGGGAACTGCGTATCAAGCAGGATACGGTGCCGGGAATCATCATTCCACTTCGATTCACTGCCACCCGGACTGGAAGATTTGAGATTTCCTGTGCCGAGCTGTGCGGTATGGGCCATCATCGAATGCGAAGCTTTATCGAAGTGTTGTCGGAAGAAGACTACGCCAGCTGGCTGGTAGAACAATCCGAGTATTAAGAGGGAGAATTCGAGTATGGCAGAAGCTGAGGCAACCACCCACGCCGTTCATGAGGCGCCTACAGGTTTCATTCGAAAATACATCTTCAGTCTCGATCACAAGGTAATCGGCATTCAGTATTTTCTGCTGGCCCTTTTTTCGGTGGCAGTGGGAATGGCCCTTTCCATCTTCATTCGTATCAATCTGGTCTGGCCGGGCACCGCAATTCCCTTACTGGGACAACTCTTCCCCGTGGGGGCTCCCGAGGGGGTGATGACGCCGGAATTCTATCTTTCTTTCTTGACCATACACGGCACCATCATGGTTTTCTTCGTGCTGACCACCGCTCCCCAGGGCGGCTTCGGAAACTACTTTCTGCCCATCCAGATCGGGGCCGACGACATGGCCTTCCCCGTCTTGAACATGCTTTCCTTCTGGCTGACCTTTGTGGCGCTGGTGGTCCTGATGGCCGCCTTCTTTGTCACCGGAGGACCTCCCATTTCCGGCTGGACGGGCTATCCCCCCTTGAGCGCTCTGGGAGAGATTGCCGGTCCGGGTTTGGGCATGGGCCAGGATCTGTGGATCATCAGCATCGCCATCTTCTGTGTGGCGGCCCTGCTGGGAGCCCTGAACTTCATCACCACCACCCTGGATCTGCGGGCCAAGGGCATGACGCTGATGAAGATGCCCCTGACGGTATGGTCCTGGTTCATCACCGCTATTCTGGGACTGCTGGCCTTCGGAGTGCCGCTGGCCGCCGGAGTGCTGCTGTTGCTGGACCGCAACGCCGGCACCAGTTTCTTCATCCCCGGAGGTCTGGTGGTCAGCGATCAGATAATCGCTCACAAAGGGGGATCTCCACTGCTCTGG
>JAUXKG010000101.1 GCA_030624355.1 Acidobacteriota bacterium | reverse complement strand
GGTGTGGCTGCAAACTTGAAGGCCCTTCGCAGATCCTCTGCCAGGGTTTCGGCGTGCCGGCTTTCCCATCGCCATCGGGTGAAGGGTTCGGCTGCCTTGGCCAAATCGTCCACCTCCTGGAAGCCCCAGCGGCCCCGGGAACTCTCACTCGTCTGGTCGATGGCCACGATGATGGGAGTTCGGTCCTTATAGGCGTTGAACATGTGTACCAGAGTGTTGGGAAATCCGGGTCGGGCGCAGGTTACGAACGGGATCTTTCCACTGGCCTTGGCGTAGCCGTCCGCCATGGCTGTGAGGACACCCTCCTGAAGAGCCATGATCACCTGCATGTCGGAACGCTTGAGCAGGGCGTCGAATATGGGGTAGTCGCCGGTGGAGGGGTTAAAGAAGACGAAGCGGACCCCGCATTGCTTGAGCTGCTCGACCAGAATTTCTCCGGCAGTGCCCTCCATGATCGAAATCGCGTTCTCACCCACTGGACTCACAGCGGAAGAGGTGGCCGGAGCTGCCAGCAGTTCCCAGTACTGGCTGGCGGCTGTGGCGGTCAGACCCAGGGCCGTCAGGCGGTGCAGAAAAGAGCGCCGGTCGACGTTTCCCAAAAGGCAGTCTTTGATCGGGCCTTTAACCGTAGCAGAGTCACTTGTCGTCTTGGTTTCCATGGCATCTCCTCCCAGGCAGATCAGTTCGATTTTGTCCCCCTCGGGCCGGGTGACGCTCGCTTGGGTGCATTGGATTCAGCCCATTTCTTGCGAGTTGCTTTCGAATCTACTACCAGCGCTGGGTGCGGTCAAGAGCCGGACAGAGAGAAAAGAGCATTGGTAGGCAACCTGCAGAGTACAATGAGAGCTGAGCCAGTTTCCAATGATCAGCGGAGAAGGATTTCCAGCCGGTGAGAGCATGAGATGATGCTTGGTGTAGTCTTTGCCCTATTGGCTGCCTTCTCTGCCGGCGTCAGCCATATTCTCATTCGAGTTGGCACGCAGCACGGAAAGTCGACTGAAGTTCTGGTCATCGTCCTGCTGACGAATCTTGTCATCTTCGTTCCGGTGGCTGCCATTGTGGCCTATCCAGCCTATGAACTCAGCTTGAAATCGGCTCTGGCGTTTGCCGGCAGCGGCATAGCCGGAACCATTCTGGGCCGATCTTTTTCCTACGAGGGTATCAAACGCATTGGTGCCAGTCGGTCGCAGACCATGGTGGCTTCCCAGCCGTTGCATGCGGCCCTGATCGCTGCAGTTGTTTTGGGAGAGTCGGTCACTGCCGGCCATCTGGTCGGAATCCTGGCGATCATGGCTGGAGTGGTGATGATTTCGAAGGAGCTTCGCAGCACTCAGGCTTTGGCTCTGGCCCATGTGTCTCGGATGAGCTTTCTGTTTCCTCTGGGAGCCGCCTTTTTTTACGGCATCGAACCTATTTTCGCCAAGATCGGATTGAATGAGGGAACTCCTGTATATGTCGGCCTGGCCATCAAGACAATGATTGCTGCCGTAATACTGTGCCTCTACCTGTGGGGGCGCAGGCAGTTGCCCAGCCGCTCCGATTTTAGTCGACTCAACTTGCGATGGTATATCGGTGCCGGCTTGTTCAACAGCCTGTTCTTGCTGGCCTATTTCCGAGCCCTTGAGGTGGCCCCTGTTATTCTGGTGGTGCCCATCATACAGATCATTCCGCTGGTGGTGATCGGTCTCTCTTTTCTATTCCTCAAGCGTCTTGAAGTCATCACCTGGAAACTTGTTTCGGCGGCAACAATCGTGGTGGCGGGTGCGATCATCGTGACCTGGGCCAGCTAACTACTCAAAGTCGGTTCAGACAACGAATCGTGAAGATAAAGGCAGAGCGGTCTCCCTCGGTCACACGATTTTGAACGGAATCGGCTTTAGCCTCGATTCCATCCGTGCCGCGGACCGTGACGGTGTGAATTGCAGGTTGATCCGTGAGGATTCCGCTCTCCACCGTCAGCGGGGTCTCCGGGGAGAACCAGGAAGGGGTCCTGGCAAAGAAGGAGACCTCAATCTTCAGAGGCAGAGGCTTGACGTCACGGCTGGCTACCAAATCCAGATGAGGATAGTAGAAGAGAAGGGCCGGCAGCGGACGGCCGACAAGCGTCATGCGGATCTTGTCGTGGAGAGATGAAGCCAATTCTCGAAGATAAGCCCTCTCTTCCCGAAGGCTGATTCGACAATCGGAATCCAGATCCATTTGAAGTCGCTCCTGTGCGGCTCGATCTCCAAAGAAGCTCAGCTCCAGATGTAGATCAATATTCTGTGGACTCACTTTCACATGCAATCGGTGTTGGATGAATCTTTCCTGGGAATCATGGCCCCACAAGACCTGGGGCTGAAAACAGGTGAGGAACACTACCATCTGCAGGAAGGTCCGGCAAAATTTCTGAAGCATTCAGTTGGCTCCTGTGCTGGAACGCAATGCTCTTTCCTCTTGTAAGGTTCTCTGAAGTTCTCGATAGATTAGCCGGGCTTCCTCCACCCGGACCATGAGCAGATCACCCTGCCGGGCCAGCTGCTGAGCCGGCCAGTCTCCGGCGGCCTTTCCTTCTGCCACGCGCAGGCTAGCCTCCTTCACCATAGTCTCCACTTCATCCAGACTGGACATTCGTGTTTCGATCAGCTTGCCGGCTTTCTCGAAGCTCCAGAACCTCAAGGGTTCCCGAACCACATAGATAGGGGTCGTGTGGGCTTCCGATCCGTCGCTGCCCTCCGCCCGGGCCGCCATCCAGAAGCCATCTCCCACTTCCACCTCGAACTCCAGAGTCAGTTCTCTCTGTCCGCTGCCGACCGCTTCCCGAATCACCTCTCCATGGCGGACAATTTGCAGATTGGCGGGGACCATGCGCTCCGGGTCTCCCCAGGCTCTCGCCTGAACCCGGAGTTTTCGGGCCTGTTCATGCTCTGCGAAGCGGAGCTCGTCTCCGGGACGGACCTCCTCGATTTGAAACTCGATCATGGGTCCGTTGGTCACGAAGGTTCGTCCCTGTCTGATGGCTTCAAACCAGTTGTCGGCGGAAAACGGTGTCTCGCCCAGATAGGCGTAGAGCCGGACTTCACCTACGGTGCCGCCCCAAGGCACATCCGATCCGGCCGAGGCCGTCAGCTTGAAGCCGGTATTGAGGAAATCGTAGTAGAGGTCGGTTCCCATTTCTCCAAACTGCATGAGTTCCACAAAATCAATCTTGCCTTTGGGAACGTTGATGCTCATGTCCCGATGGACATAGAAGGACTTGTGCAGAACGTGGGCATAACCGGCCAGGCCACCCTGAGAGTGAATTTGATCCAAGGTCCAATCGTAGAGAAAGTATCTGTTGACATCTCGAATGTGGCTGGTTGTATTCATGGCGAGGGTGTGTCCCAGCTGATCATGGGTTCGAGGCCCTTCCTGACTGGGAACGAGAACAAAGTCGTCGTCAGTCACACGAAAGTCCGGACCGAACCCCCGCTGTTGAAAATAGGTGCGAAAAATATCACCCATCTTGACCACATTGGCGACGTGAATGTCTTCGGCTTGGATCCACGTCATGATGTTGGAGGCTTCCTGGTCGGTGAGAATCTGGGCATGAATGTGGCCATCACCGGAATACCATCCGTGATTTCTCATATCGACCCAGCGGCGCGGGCGAAAGGTCTTCTCCAACTCCTCCCCTTCCGCAAGCGTCACCGTCTCCTTCACCGGTACATGTTCCACCCCCCGGCGAATCATGATCTCCCACTCCCCGGGCGGTATGGTCATTTCAAAAGGGCCGGGAACACACCACCAGAAGCGGGACCCAAGATCTCCGGGAAGAGCCCCCGGACGGCGGCTGGTGCCTCTTCCTCGATTGTCGAACTGCAGTCCCATATCAATGGCGTTTCCCGGTTTCCGATCCCGACCATTCTTCTTCCACCGGATTTGAACCATGGAAGGGGTGGCCTCGCCGCTGTCGTCGGAAAGCACGTTGATACGAATACGGGAAAACTCAGGACTGGTGATTCGGATGGGCAAGTCGTGGGACTGATCGTTGCCCTTCCGAAATCGCACAATAAGGGTAGATTCTCCGGGGGGCACATTCTTCAGACTCACCAGTCCCCAGGTGGTGCCCCGTTCAGGCACGGTAAACTCGAGGTCAGCCTCCTCGGTCGAGAGACCCCCAAAGTCGTCATGTCGAAGAGCCACCATGTCGTACTTCACGGTAGAGAAGTGTGTGGTTTGCCCGCCTGAGGAGATCTTGAAAATCAAGGCTCCCATGTCTCCCGGCAACCGCACGGGCTCCTGCCTGGAGAGATGTGGTTCGTCTCCCTCATAGGAGATGGAAACCAACCACTCCGATTTTGGAAGCTCCCCCAGGATCTTCTCGGCCAGTGTTGAGAGCCGGGTGTTGACCTGGTCTCTGGACATATGCCAGTCGGGCACTCCTCGGGAATCCAATTCCCTGAACTGACGATACAGTTCCTGAATCGAATCCAGCTGTTCCGGGTCAAAGACATAGGAATGTTCCCTGAGCAGATGGGTCATCAACTCGGCTGCCTCGTCACCCTGAAACTCCCCGGTCTGAAAGACCTGTCCTTGAAGCTGAGACAGACCGGCAAACACGATCAAGACAAATAGAGACAGGGCCAATTTTTTCATTTTCTGTCCTCTTGCTTTCTCAGCAGACGCCTGTTCGAAGACGCTTTGGTCTGATGGCTCCGCATGGGCACACACAGACTTCAAGGTTGTCAGGCAGTCTAATCTGAAGGTTCCCAAACGGCAAGACGTGCTCTTCGAACTGTGCAACAGCCAGCCAACTGTCACTACTGCCGAGCAGTCTTGACATTCATGAGGATAGTGTCTATTCAATTAGGCGATTACTGCAGGGACCGGGGGACGATTTCAGGCGAGGGAGCCTCCGAATCCAGCCGAAACCATCGGAAGAGTTCGTGGACCGATAGACAAAGGAGGAGTCAACAAATGGCAAAGAGAGCATTACGAGTCATTCATCCCACCGATAAGGTGAGAGTGACATTTGGAGCTGGAGATGAATATCGATATCTAGCGACAGGAGCCGATACAGATGGAGAGTATTTTTTAGTGGAAGCCATTGTACCTCCGGGCGGCGGTCCTCCGTCGCACATACAAACTCGGGAAGAAGAAGCATTTTATATTTTGGAAGGTGAACTGACGTTTTACAGTGAAGATGGAGAGATCACTGTAGGTCCGGGTGCCTACCTGAATATTCCCAAAGGGGCCAAACACCGATTTCGTAACAATGCTGATCAAACAGCGAAAATGTTGTTCTTTTTTGCTCCAGCGGGAATTGAAAGGCTATTTGATGAGTTTACCGATCTGGATGAGTCTGCAGGAGATCTGAAAACAGCCATCGAAGGCATGAATGCCTTTGGTCAGAAGTATGGTGTCGAATATCTTTTGGACTAGCCCGGCATGGTCAAATAGTTAGCTAAGTCGGATTCGTCTTTAGTGCCTGACCAGGTGCTCGAGTGCCAGACTCCTAGAGGCTCCTTCACTCTTTTCCCATTAGATCGATCAGATCGAAGACCTCCCCGTTCTTGAGCACCCGTCGGACTCTCCGCGCGTCTCGAATGTCAAGCAGAGGATTGCCATCGACTATGACCATGTCAGCCAACTTTCCGCTTTCGATGGTGCCAAGATCTTGGCCTAAACCCAGCGCCTGGGCTGCTTCCCAGGTGGCTGCCTGGAGGGCCTGGAAGGGGGAGAGGCCGTAGTAAACATACGATTCCACTTCGCTGTGAAGGCTCAGTCCATACGGGGTAATAGGGGCATCCGTTCCCGCCACAACGCGGCCTCCGGCAGCAATCATGTTGACGATGGTCTGGCCGCCTGCCTTCAACAGTTCTTCCCGAAACGGTAAATTGCCGGCCCGTGCCACTCGATCGCGGGTCGACTGAACCGTCCAGGCGGGAGCGAGTTGGTCAAAGCGAGGGTCATTCAGGATGGACGGATCATGGGCCATCATGGAAGGGAAACCGTCCACAATCAGGGTCGACGTCAGGGCCACTCCGGACTGGACCACCAGGTCGACCACGTCCTGGTAGCTGTGGTTCAAGGAGGTAATCTTGGGAGAATATCCCCGGCGGCTGGCGGCCCCGATATGAGCTACACCATCGGCACCGTACGATACGGCTGGATACAGTTCGTGTGAGCTGACGACCATGCCATGCCGATGGGCGAACTCCACCACCCGCTTTTGAAGAAGATCGGGGAGCAGAGCGTAGGTCTTGATCAAATCGTAGTCCAGGATTCGAGCGCGTTCCAGTTGCATCTCAAGCTGAGGCCCGGCATCGATGTTCATGTCCCTCGAACGCATGCCGTCAAAAGAGTTTCCGGTGAAAAAGACACGTGGCCCGGGCCGAGTTCCGGAACCAAAGGACTCCAAATCTTCCAGGTACTCGTAAGGGTTGCCCCCCATGAGCTGAACAGTGGTGATTCCGTACGACAGCCAGATACGACCCAGAACTTGTCCGTACCACTTCTGATGGTGAGTGTGTGATTCAATCAAGCCGGGCATCACAGTCTGGCCTGAAGCATCCACCAGATTCTCCCCATGCAGCCGGTCGCTATGGGGTTGGATGCTGCGTATGCGATTTTTCTCTATGATGATGTCGACGTCGGTGCGAACTTCGGGTTGACGCCCGTCGAACAGCCTGCCGGCATGAACCACCAAGGAGCCCTCCGGAAGGGATGGTGTCCAGTCGAGTTTGAGAGGGATCTCACGGCTGCTGCCATCTTCTACCGAGACCATCTTCAGCCGATCGACGGACTGGTACAAGAGATGACGGGAATCACCGGTCCAACTGGGCGAATCGGCCAATTCAGCAGTCAGCCGGTACGGGGGGCCGATGGGTTCTCCTGTGGGGCTGACCGATGATATCCAAAGTGTTCCCTCCATGACATAGGCCATCATCCTGCCATCCGGGGACCAGACGGGCCCGTTGGGCCAACCCCGGGCTCCGATCGACCGGTGAGGAATGGGAGCGAAATAGCGGTCAGGCCTTCCATCCAGAGAGATGGTCAATATTTGATTGGTGCCTTCTCTGAATCGGCTGGAGTAGGGCCGGAGGGCTGAGACGGCTATGACTCGGCCGTTGGCCGACCAACTGGGATGGCCGGGGCCGGGCAAAGTGTCATGGAGTTTTTCCACCTCCCCGGTTGCGACGTCCACGGCGAGGAGTTGGTTCTGGTGATCGAGGAAGGCGATCTGACTTCCGTCGGGCGACCAGGCTGCCGCTCGCTCGGCCACGGCCAGGTCAGTCAAACGTTGCTGCTGACCCGTTGTGACGTCATGCACCCACAGGTCCATGGTGCCCGCCCGGTCAGAGGAAAAGACGAGACGGGAGCCATCGGGAGACCATGCGGGATCCATTTCCACGAATCGATCACGGGTGATGCGCCGAGGTTGTCCGTTGACGGGTGCCAACCAGAGGTCCCCCAGGGCTACAAAGGCGATTTGATCGGCATCTGGAGAGATCACCGGTTTCATGATTCCCCGCACCGGTCTGCCGGCATCGGAGTCAAAGCTGCGATTCTTGTGTGGGTAGGTGCTTCGCACGAAGGAAAGAGAAGCCTCCATCTCGATGGTCCGAACCTCGTTCGTCTTCAAAGACCTCCGTTTGATTCGACCATCTGCTGTGTAGAAAAATTCGTCTGGAGAAACCCACTGGACACGGAAGGGAAAAACGTCCTCGCCGGAGGTCAAGGGCGTGCCTGAGAGAATCAACCGGCTTCCCTGGT
>JAUXKG010000364.1 GCA_030624355.1 Acidobacteriota bacterium | reverse complement strand
TTCAAAATTCAGGTCAATCAGCGGTTGGGTGGAAAAGAGGAAGGCCTGCTCTAAGGCCCGATGGAAATCCGATGATTGATCTATCCGGTACAGTGGAGGTAAAAACACCTGGGCCAGCAGAAAATAAGAGGAGAATATCGATATGGTCACTTGGCAGTGACGCGAGAAGGGGTAGATTTCGCACAGTCGAATCTGTGACAGAGTCATCTGCTGGACGGGGTGCATTTCTGAAAAACTGGGGCTTCGCACCCACTCAAAGAAGCGGTCGAGAGCCGAGGCTATACCAGAAGGAGCCAAAGGAACGTGACTGGTGGTCAGTGGTTGAACCTCCTCGCTACGGTAGTCTCCTGATGGCTCGGGAACCAAGCTGTGATAAAGCCCCAGCAGAGCGCTTGCGTCCAACTCTTCAATTTTCCTGTCCAGTTCCATCAGGAAGGAAAACATAGTGCTGGCCTGAGAGGTCGAGATCTCTTCCGCTGAAGTTGCCAGGTAAGGGAGATGGTCGCTGCTGGATTCAGCGTTCGAGGAGTGCAGGATCAGGTGTTCTCGGATCAGAGCCTGCAAATCGGATTCCTGAGCAGACAATCTTTGCTTTTTCTGATCCAGGGAATGGAACTGGACAGCCGTCTTGAGAGGAAAATCCACAGTTTTCTACTATATCAAAACCCTGTCAGCTGTCAGTTGTCAGCTGTCTTCAGGAGTCAACCATTTCCACCAGAGTGCGGACCCCAAATCCTGTGGGTCCTTTTGCCGGCTGCCCTTCTTGAAACAGATCGACGCCGGCAATATCGATGTGACACCAGGGAACGTCTCCCACGAACTCTTGTAGGAACTTGGCGGCGATAATAGCACCTCCCCAGCGCCCTCCAACATTCTTGATGTCTGCGATCTGTGTTTCGATCTCCTCGCGGTATTCGTCGTCCAGAGGCAATCGCCAGAATTTCTCGCCAGCGCGCTCTCCCGCCTGCAGGAGCTTCTTGCACAGCTTGTCATCGTTGCTGAACAGTCCAGCCCGCACTCGGCCCAGGGCGACCACACAGGCTCCCGTCAGGGTGGCTATGTCTACCATGTACTCTGGCTGCAACTGCCGGCCAACATGCAGTGCGTCGGCCAGAATCAGTCGGCCTTCGGCGTCAGTGTTGATGACTTCGATGGTTTTTCCACTCATGGAACGGACCACGTCTCCCGGCCGCTGGGCTCTGCCACTGGGTAGATTCTCGACAGCGGGGATGAGAGCCACAACGTTTTTCTTGATCTGAAGTTGGGCGATGGCCTGAATGGCTGCTAGTACTGCGCAGGCTCCAGCCTTGTCGCACTTCATCTCTTCCATTGACTGGGCAGGTTTCAAAGAGAGACCGCCACTGTCGAAAGTCACTCCCTTGCCCACCAGTACGATCGGTGGGGCTTCGGGATCGGAGGCCCCGAAATGCTTCAATACGATGAAGCGGGCCGGCTCATCACTTCCCTGGGCAACTGCCAGGATAGCAGCCATTTCCCTCTCTTCCATTTCCGGTTCTCCCAGAATCTCCACCTCTAGGCCAAACCTTTCCGCAGTTTCCCTGGCAAGCTCCGCTAATCGAGAGGGACTGAACTGGTTGGCAGGTTCGTTCACCAGCCTTCGCGCCAGATTGGAGGCCTCGGCTAGAATCTGGCCTCTTTTCAAAGCCTTTTCTATTTCATCAGTCGCCAACTGCTGGTCGGTCAGGAAGAGGATTTCCTCAATGAAGTTTTTCGATCTGCCCTCGGTCTTATAGTCATCTCCATCGTAGGTGGCCAGTACCACTCCCTCCACCGCCGCCTGTGCGGCCAGCGTGGGCTGGACCTGACTGCGACGAAAGACAGCTACACGCTTCAGGTTGTAGCCCTTAACCTTGCGAACAGCCTGCATGATCAGGGTGCGTATGGAATGAGAATCATAGCTGTCACTTTTCCCTGCTCCCAGAAGAATCAGCCGGGCCGCTTTGAGCTGGTTCGGTCGGTAGAGAACGGTCATCTCACCTGGCTTGGCCTTCCATTCTTCCGTGCTCTTGAGCTCCTCGAGCAACCCGGAAAGTCTTTCATTAAGAGCAGCAGGGACGCCCTCTGTCATCTCCTCGTCCTCAAACATAGGTATGATCAAAACATCACACTCAGTGGTGTCCCAGCTTGATTTGACGAGTCGGATGTTCATGGTGCCTCCATTTGCCGTCTAAATATTTCGGTCCAGGAATCTAACAAAACAGTGGTTACGACCGTTTCATTTCTATCTCTATCTCTCTCTGGATGGTCTTGCGCCGCGCCTTTTCACGTTTGTCGTACAGCCGCTTCCCGCGAGCCAGAGCAATCTCAATCTTGATCTTACCATTCTTGAAGTAGAGGGAAAGGGGAACAATTGTGAGGCCCGTTTTGATCGTTTTTCCGATGAGCTTGTTGATTTCTCGGCGATGCAGAAGAAGCTTTCTGGGGCGCGTGGGGTCATGTTGTAAGGGGCTCCCATGAGAGTAAGGGCTGATGTGGCAGTTGTTCAGCCATAGCTCATCGTCTTTGACTCGAGCGTAGCTGTCCAGGAGATTCACTTTGCCTTCACGAATGGCCTTGACCTCAGAACCATGCAACACAATTCCTGCTTCGTAGCGATCAATGATCTCGTAATTGTGAAACGCCTTTTTGTTTTTCGCAACAACCTGTTCCGGCATGATCAAACCTCCAGAAACGAGCCCAGAGCACTTTCCCAAGATCTGAGCAGCGGTATCCTTTCCAACTCCAAGAAGTAGTTAGAGAGGACGGAGAAAGGGGGGCGTTGGGCAGGGGACGGAAAAGTCGAACTGGCGACCGGATCAATCTGCGCATCAAGTCCACTGAGAGAGACGATCTTACAGGCAAACTCATACCACGAACAGTCTCCCGAATTTGTGGCATGGTAGGTGCCCCTCTTTTCTGCTGCAACCAGGCACAGTGTCAGATCGGCGAGGTCGGAAGTCAATGTCGGACTGACACGCTGATCATCCACCACTTGCAGATGGTCTTTTTTCTTGGCACGCTGCACTATCTTGTCGACAAAATGGGATCCTCCAGGTCCGAAGAGCCCACTGGTGCGAACGATCAAATGGGCAGGGCATAGGGAGCGGACAAAGAATTCACCGGCCAGTTTGGATCGTCCATACTCATTCACAGGGCAAACTGAATCCCATTCTCGATAGGAGCGGTTGAGCTTGCCGTCAAACACGTAATCGGTGCTGTAGTACAGAAGCCGGCATTGATTCTCAAAAGCGGCTGTGGCGATGTTACGCGTTCCCAAAGCGTTGATCCGATAGGCCTCGGCGGCATTCAACTCAGCGCCGTCAACGTCTGTGAAGGCTGCTGCATGGAGAATCCAGTGCGGTCTCAGGTCGGAAAACAGCGCTCGGGCCGCCGGCAGCGAGGTGATGTCCAGATCCTTCGATGACAGGGCGCGGACCGAATGTTCGGAGAAGGACTTGCACAAAGCCTGACCTAGCATGCCGTTAGCACCGGTAATGGCGATTCTCATCTCCGATCGAGGGAGTGTGTTGTCGTCTCCTTGGTTTTGCATATCCAGCTGTCTTTCAGTGCGCTCGGCTGGCAGCACACGAAAACCTAGCCCGGATTATGCATAGGTTCTCGTCACGAAG
>JAUXKG010000330.1 GCA_030624355.1 Acidobacteriota bacterium | reverse complement strand
CTCGGGCATGGTAACGAGGTAGTTCCTCTTGCTTATAGGAGCCATCCTGCTCTTCATCCACGAAGATAACTCCCAATCTTCGAAGGGGAGCAAACACTGCCGAACGGGTTCCAACCACGACTTGAGCGTCCCCTTGCCGGATTCTTCGCCACTGGTCAAAGCGCTCTCCCTCAGAAAGGCCACTGTGCAACATGGCCACTTCATTTCCGAACCAGGCGCGAAACTGTTGAGAAATCTGCGGAGTTAAACCAATCTCGGGAACCAGGACCAAAGCCGATTTTCCAAGGGCCAGCGCACTTGAAATCGTATTCAGGTAAATCTCCGTTTTCCCGCTCCCCGTGACACCATGAATCAGCATGCTGGAGAATCGGCTGGAGTCGAGATGTCTCCGGAGAGACTCACAAACTTTGTGCTGGTCGGCTGTCAGAGTATGTTTTTTTGTTTCCAGGAACATTTCGGATTCGGGCCAGGGTGAACGCTGTACATCCACAGGCTGGATTCGAAGCACACCTTTAGAGGCCAGACTGTTGAGCACAGAGTGGCTGCAGCCGGTCTTTCGAATAAAAGGCTGCACGAGAACCGGCAGTTCCAAGTTGCTGAGTTCTTGAAATACCTTCTTCTGTTTCTCGGTCAGCTCTGCTGTCGGGGAAATGATTTCCACCACTGCCCGCTGTTGCTTGGCCGGCCAAAACTCCTCAGACAACCTTCTGGAGTCCCTGGCTTTTCTGCCCATCAATCCCGGCGGCAGCATCATTCCAAACACCTTGCCGGGTGGAGCCAGATAATAGGCGGCAATCCACTGAGCCAGCTCGATCATCTGAGGTGAAAACAGGGGTTTCTCATCCA
Organism: Acidobacteriota bacterium; assembly: GCA_030624355.1. Lineage (GTDB taxonomy): Bacteria > Acidobacteriota > UBA6911 > RPQK01 > JADFOI01 > JAUXKG01. The sequence goes on along the minus strand of JAUXKG010000330.1, from coordinate 3,124 downwards.
GAACCTCCCCGACCACCTTAATCTTTCCTTTCCTCGTCTCACCATGCACGCGCACGACCACACCCACCACATGTCGACTGCCAAGCGGTACCAACACTCGACAGCCCGGACTCAGTTGATCTCTGATACTATCGGGCACCCGGTAAGCAAAGGTTTGATGAATGGGTAGGGGTACGGCAACATCGGCAAACATTTCTTGGTGTTTCAGAATTCCGATTCCGGTTTCACTTCCAGAATCTCTCAGACGCGATCAACTGTAGTGGCTGCTCCCTAATTCCTTGAGCCGGGCTCGAACAGCCTTGATGTCGTCCCAAACGTCACGTTTGGCAGAAGGATTGCGAAGCAGATAAGAGGGGTGAAAAGTAGGCAGAAGGAGACCACCCTGAAAATTAAAGAATTGGCCTCGGATGCGGCTGATGGGAGCTTTGGTTCGAAGCAGGCATTGAGCCGCATATCTGCCCAATGCCACTATGATCTTGGGTTGGATCACCTGGATCTGCTTGAACAGGAACCCTTCGCAGCTCTCAACCTCATCGGCCTCCGGGTCACGGTTCTTAGGGGGCCGGCACTTTAGAATGTTGGCAATATAAACCTCTTCGCGATTCAGTTCGATTGCCTCTATGATCCGAGTCAGAAGTTGTCCTGCTCTCCCCACAAAAGGAATTCCCTGGGCGTCTTCCTCTCTCCCCGGCGCCTCTCCCACAAACATCAGATCGGCCTTTGAGCTGCCCACTCCATAGACAATGTGGGTCCGACCGCTCCAAAGCTTGCAGCGGCGACAGTCCCCGATTTCCTCGCGAATGTCCTCCAAGGAAAGAGGGCTGTGAGACTCGACATCCAAGTGGGTCACCCCGAGCTCTGAAAAAAACTTCAGCTGGTCTACAATTTCGTGCATGGCGGTGGACAAACGGCAAGCCATCGGCACCTGTAGCCCCAGGTCACCCGTTCGCCGTTCACCAGCTCTTAGTATAGTTTCCTAAGCTGACACCCAGTTCATCCAGCAGGTGTTCTCGATCCCTCCATCCTGCTACCACCTTGACGTTAAGATCCAGATAGATCCTCCGAACCTGCAAAAAAGTTTCCAGGTCCAGACGGGCTTCTGTTCCAACCCTCTTGATCATCTGTCCCGCTCGACCGATGACGATTTTTTTCTGGCTCCCTTTCTCCACAATGACGGAAGCGACAATGTATACGAATCCCTTTTCTCGTTCACTCTCATCGAGCTCCTCCACCAGGACCGCAGTGGAATAGGGGAGCTCCTGACGGGTATGGTGTAAGATTTTCTCACGTATGATCTCTCCAACTATGAACCGCTCTGTCTGGTCAGTGATGTACTCCGGAGGGTAGAGAAACTGACCTTCCGGAAGATTTTCAATGATCTTTTCCCGAAGCAGCTCCAAATTATCTTTCGCAATCGCTGACAGGGGAATGATCTCCCGATAGTCAAGTTGTTGACTGTACAATTCCATTAAGGGGAGGATTCTGCCCTTGTTGACCAGATCAGTCTTGTTCAAGACCAGCAGGTTGGGCTTGGGAGCCGTCCTCACCAGATCGGTAACGAACTCCTCTCCTTTCCCGTGTCTCTGCGAGACATCCACCACCTGAACCACTAGATCCACACCCCTCAAAGCATCATAGACCGTGTCCATCATGCGATCGTTCAAGCGATAACCGGGACGGTGAATTCCCGGGGTATCAACAAAGATAATCTGGGAATCCTGATCAGTGCTGATGCCCAATATTCGATGACGAGTTGTCTGAGGCTTGTCACTGACAATGGAGATTTTCTGGCCAATCAGCTGATTGAGTATGGTGGACTTGCCCACATTGGGGCGTCCAATAAGCGCTACGAAACCTGACTTTTTCATGGAAAATGGCTAACAGCTAACAACTGACAGCTGACAGCTGACAAGAAAGGGGAACAGATTACTCTTTCCCATTTTTCTAAAGTTCAACGCGGGTGATTGCGGCCAGCTTGGCTTCAATCCGATCCCACAGAATCTGCGCCACCCCTGTTTTAGGCAGCATTGGCAGTTCTTCCATACTCCCCTCACGATCGATCAGGATGACTTGGTTTAGATCAGATTGAAAGCCTCCACTTTCTCCAGAAATATCATTTCCCACAATCAGATCCAGCCCCTTTTCCTGTAGCTTCTTCCGAGCTGCTCCGTACAGCTCGCTCGATTCAGCCGCAAATCCGACCAGAAACGGCCGGTTCTCCTTCTCTCCCAGTGCTCCCAGAATATCCAAAGTTCTCTTCAGTGGGATAACCAGCTCGGCATCTCTCTTTTTTATCTTCTGCAGTGAGGCCTGAGTCGGTGCAAAATCAGAAACTGCCGCCGCCATCACGATAACATCCACATCATCAGCTCGATCAAAGACCGCCTGGGCCATCTCGGAAGCCGAACGAATGCGCACCAGGTTGATGCCTGCAGAAGCTTCAAGCTGGGAGGGACCAGAAATGAGGGCAACCTGGGCTCCCCTGGAAAACGCCTCACACGCGACTGCGTATCCCATCTTCCCGGAAGAACGGTTTGAGATGAATCGAACCGGATCAATATCCTCAATAGTCGGTCCCGCAGTCACCAACACTCGTTTCCCCAGCAGAGATTTCTCGTGCCTCAGGGTGTTGAGTACAACCTCCACAATTCTTTCCGCTTCAGCTAACCGCCCTTCACCTTCCTCGCCACAGGCCAGATAGCCGGAATCGGGCTCGACAATCGCTACCCCCCTTCCTCTGAGAATCTTCAGGTTCTCCTGGGTCGCCGCATGACGCCACATCTCAACATTCATAGCTGGAGCCACCACCACCGGTGTGACCGTCGACAAATAAAGGGTGCTGAGAAAATCATCGCCAATTCCGTGGGCGAACTTACCCAGAATATTGGCTGTGGCCGGGGCGACCAGCAACAGATCACTCTGGCGAGCCAGCGCAATATGCTCAATGCGGGCGCTCTGATCGTTGAAAAGATCAGAAATCACCTTATTGCCGGAAAGCTTTTCCAAGGTCAGCGGTCCAATGAACTCCTTGGCATGACGGGTCATAACGGGAAGGACCTCGAGACCCGTTTTCTGCAGAAGGCGGAGAATAACAGCCGACTTGTAGGCCCCGATACAACCGGTG
>JAUXKG010000350.1 GCA_030624355.1 Acidobacteriota bacterium | reverse complement strand
CAGAAATTCCGGTCAATTTCAGAAAAAGGGAGTACGGGAGCACTCACTACGGAATTTCCAGGACCGTCAAGGTCATCTTGGACCTCATTCTTCTGAAGTTTCTTCAAAAATACCTGACCAGACCCATCCAGATTTTCGGTCTTTTGGGTTTAGTGTCTGGGATGATCGGCGGGCCTGCCCTTGGATATCTGGTTTTCATAAGGTTGTTTATGGCACAGCCGATTGGTGGCCGTCCTCTATTGATACTTTCAGTAATGTTTGTTTTGCTGGCGGTACAGTTCACAATGATGGGCCTTCTGGGAGAACTGATCACCAGGACCTACCACGAATCTCAGAATAAGCCGACCTATTCCGTGAGGGAACGACTACTCTGATGCAAACAAGCCGATTGACGCCCTGAGCCGTTGGCCTTGTTAAGTCCGGAAGTGTCAGTCTGGCCGGTCTCTGACTTGTCATGCCCGCTCGACTTCAACTGTCTGTGAACTCCAACTTCCTGTCTCGCCAGGTGGGTGCCCGAAAAGACACTGGTCAGAGGTCTGATGGCAGTCACGTCTTAATGGACAGCCATGTCCATTTTCACAGTTGCTTTGACCAGACCTCCTTCTGGGACATGGCTGCTCTGAATTTCAGAGAAGCAACCCTTCGACTGTCGCTGGGACCCTATTTCACAGGTGTTTTGATGCTTACCGAAGCTTCCGGAAAACACTATTTTGCAAAGTTACGAACGGATGTTGAGCAGCAGTCAACCGACAGCGGATGGCGCTTTTGCAAGACCAGCGAGGAATCATCACTCGTGGCCCACCGCGACGGCAATCGTTTAGTTGTGATAGCAGGGCGGCAAGTTCAGACCCGTGAGAACCTGGAGGTTCTAATTCTTGGATGCTGTGAAGCGGTTCTTGATGGCCTCACCCTGGCGGAGGTGGTTGGTAACACGTGCCAAAAAGGAGCTTTGGCAGTGCTCCCGTGGGGATTCGGTAAATGGACTTTTGGTCGTGGGCAACTGATTAAACAGTTTCTCCAGTCAGCCAATCGGAACAATCTATATATCGGCGACAACGCCGGAAGACCACGTTGCTTTGGACCACCGGCTCTATTTGACCTGGCCACAACCAAAGGGCTTTTCATCTTACCTGGGAGTGATCCTTTTCCCTTTAGCGACGAGATTGCCAAAGCTGGTAGCTTCGGTTGCGTGCTTGAAGGTGAGCTAGATTCCAACAAACCCTTTGAGAGTTTGAAGACTCTTCTCCAGCGATCCCAATCTCAACCACTCACCTATGGTTGCAGCTCGAACCTGGCCTTGTTTTTCTGGAATCAACTCCGACTCCGACTTCGTGCCTTCAGGAGGCTTTGTCTGGTTTGAAAACACTCGTCATCGCACCACAACCATTCTTCACCCCTCGAGGAACACCCCTCAGTGTGTACTACCGTAACTTGGTGTCCACACAGTTGGGTGTCGACGTGGACCTTCTGACATATGGCCAAGGGGAAGATGTTGACATTCCTCGACAGAAAATCTACCGTATCCCAGATCTTCCATTTCTCGGGACCATCCCGGTTGGCCCTTCTTTCGTGAAAATCATTTTGGACGTTCTCATCTTTCTGTGGGCAGTGGGACTGCTCCTCCGGAACCGGTACGATGTCGTTCATGCCCACGAGGAGTCGGTATTTTTTTGCTGGTGGCTCAAGCCTATTTTTGGCTTTAAACTGATCTATGACATGCACTCCAGCCTGCCGGAACAGTTGTTAAACTTTAATTTCACTCGCTCAAGGATTTTGATTAAGACGTTTGAATACCTAGAAAGAAAGAGTCTTGAACACTCGGATGCAGTGATTACAGTGTGTCCGGAATTGTCTTGGAAGGTCCTCAAAATCATTCGAAATGCCAGCCGCCATTTCCTGATAGAAAACATTATTTTCGATGAGATAAAGTTGAAACGGCACGAAAACCGAGGGGACCCCGAAGAGTACAGGGAGTTTTCCGCAACATTGCTGAGGTGCTCGCAAGTTGTCGCCTATGCAGGCACTTTCGAAGACTATCAGGGGTTGGACCTTCTGATCCAATCCTTCGCCAAAGTGCTTTCCCTCAAGCCTCGAACCTTGTGCCTGCTGTTGGGAGGCACTCCAGAACAGGTTGAGTATTATCGAAACTTGGCTAAAGAGCATGGAGTGGATAGACAATGTCTCATCTACAGCCGTGTCGACAAAACCAGTGCCAAAAACTATTTGAGTTATGCCAACGTTTTGGTTTCTCCCCGACTGAGTGGCAGCACACCACTGAAGATTTACGAAAATATGGCAAGCGGTCTTCCACTGGTGGCCACGCGGGTCCAGGCTCATACGCAGGTATTGGATTCCAGGGAATGCGTTTTCGTAGATCCGGATCCTGACTCCATGGCGGAAGGGCTGCTAGAGGCGCTTGAGAGTCCTAACATGAATGAGGTGGCAGCCAGAGCCAAGAGGAAATACGACACTAAGTATTCGCGGGAACGATATGAACAATGTATGCGCAAGCTCATCACAAGTCTAGCCTCGTGATGAGCTTTTAGAGCACCTTTTTCGTTCCAGACCGACCAAATATACCGGTTGTCACTTCCCTTCACAGACTTTAAAAATGTGTGGAATAGCCGGCTTAGTCACTGCCACAAATGGACTTGCGCCTTCACAGGGACAGCTGGATGCAATGTGTCATGCAATTCGCCATAGAGGGCCCGATGACAAGGGCTCCCACATCCAACGGGGCGTTGCCCTGGGGGTCCAGCGTCTCTCCAGAATTGACCTCGAAGGTGGGCGGCAGCCTTTCTTTAATGAGGACCGAAGCGTCCGAGTGGTTTTCAACGGAGAAATCTATAATTTTCGTGAACTGCGTTGCTTGCTGGAAGGCCAGGGCCATCGTTTTCAATCGGAAACTGACGGTGAGGTCATTGCTCACCTATGGGAAGAGCATGGGACTGACTTCACAAACCATCTCAACGGTATGTTCGCCATTGCCCTCCACGACGTTCGGAAAGATCACTTTGTTCTGGCACGCGACCGACTGGGGATCAAACCCCTGTTCTACTACTCTTCTCCTCAATGCTTAGTTTTTGGATCAGAGATCAAGGCCCTCCTGGCCTCCGGATGGGTTGATCGGAAACTGGACCTGGACGCTCTGGCAGAATTCCTTTCCTGGGAATACGTCCCTGCACCTCACACTTTGTTCCACAACATTCGAAAGCTTGATCCCGGCAGCCGACTGGAAGTAGATCTGAACAGCTTCCAGATCCGAGTGACATCCTGGTGGGATCTACCCCAGAACACCGGTGACCAGTCCCAATCTCCCAACGGAAGTTCCCCACTTGAATGGGCAGAAAACATCGGTGCTAAACTGCGAGATTGCGTGCGGCGCCAGATGGTCAGCGATGTCCCGCTTGGAGCTTTCCTCTCAGGGGGAGTAGACAGCTCTCTCATGGTCTCCGCGATGCAGGAACCCAAGACCTTCAGCATCGGATTCGATGATCCCAGTTATGACGAAGCTCAGTGGTCCGAGAAAGTCGCCAGAAGCCTCGGATTGAAACATCGAGTCGAAATCGTCAAACCACAGGTTCTCGAACTATTTGACTCTCTGATGAATTTCATGGAGGACCCCATAGGAGATTTCTCCATCTTTCCCACCTATCTTCTCTCGAGACTTGCACGGGAGGAGGTGACAGTAGCTCTTTCAGGCGATGGAGCTGATGAGATATTTGGAGGTTATGAAACCTACACCGCCCAGGAGAAAATGAAAACCTGGACACGCATT
>JAUXKG010000202.1 GCA_030624355.1 Acidobacteriota bacterium | reverse complement strand
TTGTCAGGGCGGCGCCTGAGACTCCTCGCTACGAGACAGTGTGAGAAAGGCGGGCTAGCCCGCAAAAAGAAGAAATTCGCTAACCCCCTTGTTCTCATCCCTCAAAGCAGCTACAATCCCTTCGAATCTATTAAGTCGATCTATTTAGTAGGAATTAGGACGGGAGAAACTGATGAGCACTGCCCCTTTGCACGACCTCGACCCATCACTGCCTGACAGTACAGATTCCTTCATGGAGTGCCGGAACCTGGAACCCTTGGAGCTGCTGCGCTGGAGCGTCGAGACCTATCCGAATCGAGTGGCGCTGGCAACCGGCTTTGGCGCCGAGGGCATCGTGTTGATCGACCTGCTGAGCCGGGTGACGGACAAGCCTCGTGTCTTTACTCTGGATACCGGCCGGCTTCATCCGGAGACGTACCAACTCATGGCAGAGGTTGAAGACCGTTTCAATCTGAAGATTGAGGTCCACTTCCCCGACCACCGGAAGGTGGAGGAAATGGTTCGCACCCAGGGGATCAATCTTTTCTATGACAGTGTAGAGAACCGGAAACGTTGCTGTCAGGTTCGAAAGGTAGAGCCGCTGCAGCGGGCTCTCAAGGACCTGGATGCCTGGATCACCGGGCTGCGCCGCCAGCAGTCGGACTACCGATCCAACGTATCCAAAATCGAAGTCGAAGCGGAAGGCCGCCTCAAGATCAATCCTCTGGCAAACTGGTCTGAAGAAGAGGTCTGGGAACACATTCGCCAGAACCAGCTTCCCTACAACAAGCTGCACGATCTAAACTATCCCAGCATCGGCTGTGCCCCCTGCACCCGTCCGGTAGAACCGGGAGAGGACAGTCGGGCCGGTCGCTGGTGGTGGGAAGATTCCCACAAAGAGTGTGGACTGCACGAGCCGAAAGAAGAATCGTCCGGACCTGCCGGAGGCTGGCAGGGCGAGTTGGTTGTGATCGATGATTGAGGGGAACCGACCATGAGATACTATCCGGTCTTCCTGGATCTGTCCGGGCGACCCTGTCTGGTAGTCGGTCGAGGTCAGCTGGCCGATGAGAAGGCTGCCCAGTTGGAGCGGGCCGGCGCCCAGGTTCTCCGCAGCGAGCACTTCGATCCCGCACAAGCCGGCCAGGTTTTCCTGATTGTGGCCGCGCTGGAGAGTTCGGAACTGGCTCAGGAAGTAAAGAATTTCGGAGATCGCAACCGGATATTCGTCAATGTGGTGGATCAAATCGAGCACTGCAGCTTCATTGCACCGGCTATAGTGGACCGGGGAAATCTTCTGATAGCGATTTCGACCTCAGGCAAGAGTCCGGCCATGGCCTCTCAGATCCGAGGTCAACTGGAAGAACAATTCGGCCAGGAGTACTCCGATTTGCTGGAAGCGCTCGCGGAGATTCGACCTCAGGTCAAGGAGCGGTTCCACTCTTTTGAGCGAAGGAAAGATTTTTATCTCAAGCTGATCCAAAGGGATCTGCTGCAGACTGTTCAGACCGGAGGCCTGTCAGCCGTCAGAGAGACGATACAAGAGGCGCTGCGGGCCCAGACCGACTGGGAGGATGAGACAAGTGAAGGTTCTATCGTCACAGACCGGTAAGGTTTATCTGGTGGGTGCCGGACCCGGAGACCCCGAACTGTTGACCGTGAAGGGAGTCTCCTGCCTGCAAAAGGCGGAGATAGTGATTTACGACCGTCTGGTGGATCCACGCCTTCTGGATTTGGCTCCCGCTCGGGCTGAACGGATCTTCGTGGGAAAGAAGGGCAACCACTACAGCTTCCCTCAAAAGGAAATCAACCGGCTTCTGGCTCGCAAGGCCCAGCAGGGCCACCAGGTCGTTCGGCTCAAAGGAGGAGACCCCTTTCTGTTCGGCCGGGGAGGCGAAGAAGCCCTCTACCTGGTTCAACAGAAGATTCCATTTGAAGTGGTTCCGGGTGTCACCGCCGCGCTGGCCGTACCGGCTGTCGCAGGTATTCCGGTCACCCACCGCGATCTCTCTTCCTCGGTCACCATCGTGGCGGGTCAACAGGCAGCAGAGGCCGACCCTGCGGTGGATTGGAAACAGCTGGGTCGGGCCGCCGACACGCTCATCGTGTTGATGCCGCTCGGGAATCTTCGCTACATCGTCTCTCAGCTGATTCTCCACGGCCGGAGACTGGATACGCCTGCCGCCCTGATTGAATCGGGAACACTGGAGAGCCAGCGCCAGATCACGGCCCCGCTGGGGCGGATCGTCGCCGAGTCTGAGCGGGTGGCCATTGAGTCCCCGGCTGTCCTGGTCATCGGCGATGTGGTCCGGCTATCAGAGTCTTTGACTTTGGATCACCCGTTTACCAGCCAGGAGAAGGCGCCGTCGATCGAACTACAAGTGAAGAAGAGCTCTTGATTCCCAATCGGCGAGCTGTTCCCCGGAGGATGACAATGTGATGATCACTTGGAAAGAGAAACTCACCGACCAGATTGATCCCGAGTGGGCTCGGGAGATTGACATTTTTGAGCTTCAGTTGGAGCAGCGCAAGAAGGACGAACTGGATGAGAAGATCTTCGCCGAGACTCGCCTTCGGCGCGGTATCTACGGTCAGCGCTACGACAACGGACAGCGCCACGATGGAATTCGCAGTCAGGAACTTCACTTTCCTTCCGGAGATCTGACCAAGGGCCCGGAAACCATGTGGGATGCTCCGGGAATGCAGCGGATCAAGATTCCCTTTGGAGGACTGACGGCCGAGCAGATGGATGTTCTGGCTGATCTGTCCGAGGAATACTCGGACGGCATTCTTCACGTCACCACCCGGCAGGATTTCCAACTGCACTTTGTTCAAATTGACGATACTCCCTCCCTCATGAGACGCCTGGCAGCCGTGGGCATCACCACCCGTGAGGCCTGCGGCAACGGAGTCCGCAATGTCACGGCCTGTCCGCTGGCCGGGGTCTGCCGGGATGAAGCCTTTGACGTGACCCCGTACGCCGAGGCCTGCTCTCGATTCCTTCTGGGACATCCGGATACCCAGGACTTCGGCCGTAAATTCAAGCCGGCCTTTTCAGGATGCCAGCATCACGCCTGCGGATTGGTCAGCATGCATGACTTCGGCGCCATTGCGGTGACTCGCAACAACAACGGCCGCCAGGAGCGTGGCTTTGAGCTTTACGTAGGAGGCGGATTGGGGGCCGTGCCCCACCAGGCCAAGCTGTTCGACCCGTTTCTGCCCGAGGACGAACTGCTCCCGACTGCCCAGGCAATTTCGCGGGTCTTTGCCCGACTGGGAGAGAAGACCAACCGTGCCCGCGCGCGAATCAAGTTCCTGGTGGTTCAGCTGGGTATTGAAAAGTTCCGGGAGCTGGTCCTCGAGGAACGAAAAACCATGCCCGAAGATCCAGGCTGGACAAGCTACCTCTCTGATGTCTCCAGCTACCGGGAACAGCCACTTAAGGAATCGCACTCCTTAAATGGCGAACAGCGCCCGGAAGGCTTCGAGCCCTGGTACCAGACCAATGTCTACCAGCAGAAACAGCCGGGCTACGTGGTCGCCACCATCAGCCTGCCGTTGGGAGATCTCTCTGCCTGGCAAACGAGAAGGGTAGCTGACATCGCCCGCCGTTTTACCGGTGACAACATTCGAACCACAGTGGAGCAAAACATCCTGCTGCGCTGGGTCAGTGAGGCTGATCTGCCCGACCTGTACCGCGAACTGCAAAAAATCGGCCTGGAGGCTCCCGGTGCAGGAACCATTGTGGATGTAGTGGCCTGCCCCGGCACCGACACCTGTAAGCTGGGCATTGCCTCCTCGCGAGGCCTGGCTGCGGAAATTCGCAAACGCCTGGCCGCCAAGTTTCTGGAGATTGATGAAGCCGTCAAGAACCTTCGCATCAAGATCAGCGGATGCTTTAATTCCTGCGGCCAGCATCACATCTCCGACATCGGCTTTTACGGAACCAGCCGCACAATCGGCAATCGCAAGGTCCCCCATTTTCAGCTGGTGCTGGGCGGGAAATGGACTGAAAATGCCGGCTCCTATGGACTGGCTATGGGCTCGGTTCCAGCCAAGCGCATCCCCGATGTGCTGGACCGCATCACGGAGCGTTACGTCCGGGAGCGGAGTCAGGAACAGAGCTTTCAGGATTTCATCAAGCAGATTGGAAGGAAGGAATTACGGGTCATGCTGGAGGATCTGATTGAGGTTCCCTCCTATGACGTCTCCCCGACCTACTACAGCGACTGGGGCAATCCCCGCGAATTCACCATCGGCGATATGGGGACGGGGGAATGTGCCGGCGAGGTGGTGTCTCTGGCTCAGTTTGATCTGGCTGCCTCCGAACGATTGGTCTTTGAAGCCCAGCTCAAAATGGATGACGGAGACTACGGGCCGGCAGATCAGTTGGCCTACCAAGCCATGCTAACGGCGGCTCGGGCTCTGATCAAAACCGAGTTTCTGGATGTCTCCGAGGATCCAAACACCGTTGTCGAGGAGTTTCGAAAGCGCTTCTATGACAACGAGCTCTTTCACGACAAGTATGCGAGAGGAAAGTTCGCACGCTATCTGTTTCACCGGCATGAATCCCCCTCTCAAGAGCACACCGCTGAGCAAGTCCATCGGCTGATCGAGGAAGCCCAGCTTTTCATTGAGGCAGCCCACGCCTGCAACGATCGTATTACCGATCGCCAGGCAGCCAGTTTATCTAGCCCTCCGGCACTCGGGACGACCTCCTAAATGAACTTCCAGCGCCTCGGGGTGAAGCTCTTTGTACAGGAGACCTCCTCGCTCAAGATTCACGATTTCGTTCCGGTCTTCCACACCTGGATCCAGGAACAGAGCGTCGAAGACCATCTTCTGATCGACGTCCACGACTACAGCCACGTCCACAGAGGTCCCGGCATTCTGCTGGTGGCTCATGAGGGAAATTTCAGCATGGATCTGGGTGACGATCGTCTGGGGCTCTTTTACTATCGCAAGCAGCCCCTGGACGGGTCTCCTCGCAGCCGGTTCCAGACCATTCTAAAGACCACACTTCAGGCTTGTCGGCTTCTGGAAGACAACCGAAAACCCGCCGGCATCCGATTCAAGAGCGATGAGTTGATGGTCATCGGCAATGACAGGCTTCTGGCTCCCAACACGGAAGAAACCTTCGAGCAGTTCAAACCGGTGCTCTCCGAGGTCCTGACTCCTCTGTTCGACTCAAGCGATCTCACTCTGACCCACCAGCAGGATCCTCAGGAGCGCTTCGCAGTGGTCGCCAAGACCAACCAGTCGCCGGGAATCGGCAAACTGCTGGAAAACCTCTCCTAGCCCGAATTGTGAATTGAAAATTTAAGTACCTTAGGGGTGCTTAAGAAGAACCTGCCCTGCCAGACGGCCGTTGGGCTGGCCTTCCTGGATGACAACCTCTCCGTTCACCAGGACCCAGAGTATTCCCCGACTGTACTGGTGGGGATTGTTGTAGGTGGCGTGATCGC
>JAUXKG010000120.1 GCA_030624355.1 Acidobacteriota bacterium | reverse complement strand
GAAACAGTAGATTCCCTAAGGTTTGAAACGTTGAGGCTGAAAGTGTATCTATTAGAAGAGACAGACAAGCTGGTTTTCCGATTATGAGTGAATTCGACGAAAAAGTGACGCAAATCTACCCCATGGTTCCCATACGGGACGTCGTGGTGTTCCCTTACATGATGGTGCCTTTTGTCATCGGTCGCCAGTCATCGGTGCAGGCATTGGACAAGGCCCTGCAGTTGGACAAGAAGATCTATCTGGCCACCCAGCGGGATGCTTCCCAGGATGAACCTGAGGCGGACGACATATATGAAGTCGGCACGGTGGCCAACATCGTCCAGAGCCTGAAACTTCCTGATGGGAACATCAAGGTCCTGGTGGAAGGCTTGCGGCGGGCCAGGACGGTTCGAGTGGAGGAAATCAATGGGTGCCTCCAGGCCGAAGTGAAGTTCGAACCGATGGCCAAGATCTCTCAAGCCAAGATCAATTTGTTGAACAAGAAACTGACGGCTCTTTTTGAGGAGTTCGCAAAACTCAATCCCAACGTCAACTATGAAACAATCGTTCAGGCGGCCCGAACGGCCGATGCTGAGCGCCTGGCGGACACGATTGCTGCCAATTTGCCGATTTCTGTCGAAGAGAAGCAGTCTTTGCTAGAGATCTCGGATCCCGTGGAGGGCATGAAGAAGATTTGTGAGTTCATCGAGATCGAGATTGAAAAGATCAAGATGGACAAATCGATCCAGGGACGAGTGCGCCGCGGGATGGAGAAGGCTCAACGCGAGTACTACCTCAATGAAAAGATCAAGGCCATCCAGGGTGAGCTGGGCCGAAGTGAAAAGGATGAGATTGAGGAATTAAAGAAGAAGGCGGAGGAAGCGGATCTGACCGAGGACGCCAACGAGAAGGTCATGAGCGAAATTCAGCGTCTGGAGCAGATGCCTCCCATGAGCGCTGAAACAACGGTAAGTCGCACCTATATTGATTGGTTGCTTGCCATGCCCTGGAGTAAGAAGAGCCGCGAGATCAAGTCCATCAGCCGAGCCGAGCAGATCCTGGATGAGGACCACTATGGGCTGGAGAAGGTCAAGGAACGCATTCTGGAGTTTTTGGCCGTACGTCAGCTATCATCGAAGACCCAGCAAGGATCGATTCTCTGTTTCATAGGCCCGCCTGGGGTCGGTAAAACTTCTCTGGGACGTTCCATCGCGCGAGCCACCGGACGCAAATTTGTGAGACTCTCTCTGGGTGGAGTTCGCGATGAGGCTGAGATTCGAGGTCACCGCCGAACCTACATCGGCGCCCTGCCGGGACAGATCATTCAGATGATGAAAAAAGCGGGAACCAAGAATCCGGTTTTTCTGATGGATGAGGTCGACAAAATGAGTATGGACTTTCGGGGTGACCCGTCAGCCGCTCTGATGGAAGTCCTGGATCCGGAACACAACAAAAATTTTGTTGATCACTATCTGGATACCGAATTCGATCTGTCTAACGTCATGTTCATCTGCACCGGCAACGTGCTTCACACGATTCCACGCCCGCTGCAGGACCGCATGGAAGTCATCCATATTTCCGGCTATACGGAGTTGGAGAAACTGAACATTGCTCAGCAGTATCTGGTGAGCAAGCAGGTGAAGCAGCAGGGTTTGAAACCGAAGTTCATTGAGTTCACCGATGAAGGGATATACGAAATCATTCGCAGTTATACGCGTGAGTCGGGCGTTCGCAATCTGGAGCGTGAAATCGCCAGCGTGTGCCGGAAAATAGCGCGGAAAGTGGTAACTGCCAGATCCAACAAGGAGCATTTTGGCCAGACCGTCATTAATGCTGAGAAGGTCCAGGAGCTTCTGGGGGTTCAGAAGTTTCGCAAGCAACTGGCTGCTAAATCCAATGAGGTCGGGCTGGCCACCGGATTGGCCTGGACAGAAGTGGGAGGAGAAGTCCTTCAGACTGAGGCCACCACCATGGAAGGCAAAGGAGACCTGTTGTTGACCGGGAAACTTGGAGACGTCATGCAGGAGTCGGCCAAAGCCGCTCTCTCCTTCGTGCGTTCCCACAGTGCCCGGTACGGGCTGGAGAAAGATTTCCACAAGCTTCTGGATATGCATGTCCACGTTCCGGAGGGTGCCATACCCAAGGACGGGCCCTCAGCGGGAATCACCATGGGGACGTCCATCGTTTCCGCCTTGACCGGGATTCCGGTTCGCTGTGACGTGGCTATGACGGGTGAGATTACCTTGCGGGGCAAGGTGCTTGCTATCGGCGGCCTCAAGGAAAAAATCCTGGCAGCCCGACGTGCCGAGATCGAAGAAATCATAATCCCCGAGGAAAATGAGAAGGATTTAAAGGATATTCCCGAGTCCGTTCTGGAAAGTGTTAAGATACATCTTGTCGAAACCATGGATGAGGTTTTGAAGATCGCCCTGGAAAGACCTGTCGGCCAGAAAGACGGCGACGAATTCTTGGAAAAACAGCAACTCCCTCAGAAGATCGACGAGGGAGATCGACCCGGTGTCCACTGAACAGACTGATCCCCGAAGCTGCTGAGCAGTACGCTGGTCGGCAGCTGAATGAGCGGGTAACGAGAACAAACAACAGGACCTGAATCCAGGCAGTTGGTAATACACTACTCCTAATCCGGCATTCAGCAGATATGAATAGGTGCCCGACGACGCAATAGACTGGATGATTGATTGGTTCGGGTCCCTGCAGTAGAGAAATAACGAATCATTCCGGCTGTTTTTGAACCCTGGATTCAGTGAATCTGGTCAGGTAGCCGGATATGCGGCAGGACCAGTCAGAAGTCTGTTGAACGTCGAATTTATCAAAAGTGCGACGCAAAGGAATGGATACCCTGATCTGAAGCTTCCCATGGTCGCATTCACGGGAAGATCAAATGTTGGCAAATCCAGCTTAATCAATAATCTGGTCGGGAGGAAGAAGTTGGCCCGGACCAGCTCCACTCCGGGGCGTACCCAGGTCATCAACTTCTTTAAGGTAGAGGATAAATGGATCTTCGTGGATCTGCCCGGTTACGGATTCGCCAAAGTCGCCAAACAAGAAAAGGCCCGCTGGGGGCCGATGGTAGAAGAATTATTAACGGAAGACAGGAGACTGAAGCTTGTTGTCATGATCATCGATGCCCGTCGCGAGCCCACCGCCATTGATTTGGTGATGAAGGAATGGCTGGATGAGTGCGGTGTCCCACATCTGGTTGTGGCAACCAAGGCGGATAAGCTTTCCTCCCGACAGCTTCAGAAATCCGTCATCCCAATCCAGGATGCCTTTAGCTGTCGTGTCATCCCCTATTCCGCTGCCACGGGAATGGGGAAACAAGAATTGTGGCAAGTATTTAAGAGGATTTAACTCATGACTGAAGCAACAACTCTCTCCGTCAAGAAGGGAGAACCGCTAAACATCAAAGAACTCAAAGAGCTGAATATCCAGAACCTGAACAAAGTTGCCAAGGAGCTGGATATCACAGGCGCTGCGGGTCTGCGCAAACAGGAGCTGATCTTTCAGATCCTCAAGGCCCAGACCGAGCGCAGTGGACTGATTTTCTCGGAAGGAGTTTTGGAAACTCTGCCCGATGGCTTTGGTTTTCTTCGGGCACCTGAGTACAACTACTTGGCGGGTCCCGATGACATTTATGTCTCCCCTTCCCAGATTCGCAAGTTTGATCTGCAGACGGGAGACACCGTGTCCGGGCAGGTTCGACCTCCGAAAGACAGCGAGCGTTACTTTGCTCTCATCAAGGTGGAGGCCATCAATTTTGAGCATCCCGATGTCGCTCGGGGCAGAACGTTTTTTGAGAGTCTCACCCCAATTTACCCTTGCGATCGACTCAAACAGGAGACGGAGCAGGACAATCTTACGGGTAGGGTAATGGATCTTTTGACCCCCATTGGGAAAGGTCAGCGTGGTTTGATTGTCTCACCTCCGCGGGCCGGAAAAACGATGATTCTGCACAGCATCGCCAACTCGGTAACCACTAACCATCCCGAAACCGTCCTGATCGTGCTGCTCATCGATGAGCGCCCGGAGGAAGTCACGGATATGCAGCGCTCGGTCAAGGGTGAGGTCATCAGCTCCACTTTCGATGAGCCGGCCACTCGCCACGTGCAGGTGGCTGAAATGGTGTTGGAGAAGGCCAAACGGTTGGTGGAGCATAAGAAAGACGTCGTCATTTTGCTGGACTCCATCACCCGACTGGCAAGAGCATACAACACCATCGTTCCCCCTTCCGGAAAGGTGCTGTCCGGTGGGGTGGATTCCAACGCCCTGCAGCGACCGAAGCGGTTTTTCGGGGCGGCCCGTAACATTGAAGAAGGGGGCAGTCTGACCATCGTGGCAACTGCACTGGTTGATACTGGCAGCAGAATGGATGACGTCATCTTTGAAGAGTTCAAAGGGACCGGCAACATGGAGCTGAATCTGGATCGCAAACTGGTCGACAAACGGATCTTTCCGGCTATCGATATCAATCGCTCCGGAACCAGAAAAGAAGAGTTGCTGCTGAGTAAGGAAGCGCTGAACCGGATGTGGATCCTGCGCAAGGTTCTCAATCCGCTCTCCTCCACTGAGTCGATGGAGCTGTTGTTGCAAAAGATTGGGAAGACCAAGAGCAACGATGCCTTTCTGGAATCGATGTCGGGGGCGGCAGGCTAAACGAGCTGACAACTGACAACTGACCGTTTTCCTGCCTATCTCCTCAACCCGTATCAATCCGTCAACTGACAGAGGAAGTTCCTGACTCCCTGACCCTCTGACCCCTGACCCCGGGGGGACAGCGGTAACCCTCCTAATCCGTGTCAATCCGTGTTTCCGGGATCCGTGTAATCCGTGATTCACTTGACGGAACACAAGGCTTCGTGTAGAGTTTTGAATTGGGAAGACTTATGATGATCGATGGTTTCTTCTGGCAGAGTAAATAACTCAATAGTGCTGGAGAATTGTCGGTCATTGTAGGGCCAAATTAGAGATCAAACCCGAAAAAAGGCCGCGGAGAAGGTTCTCCTCGGCCTTTTTTTGTGTGTGGAACAATGATTTATCACAAATCGATCCTTGCCGATCTGCTGACTCCCGTCTCCGCGTTTCTGCGGATTTCTGAAGGGGTGGAGCGGGCTTTCTTGCTGGAGTCAGTCGAGGGTGGGGAAACAATCGGACGCTATTCCTTCATTGGGATTGACCCGGAGAAGAGCTTTGAGGGGAAGTTTGCCGACTTCCGGAACAGTTTTCCCGAAATTCAGCCCTCTGATCCCGATCTCCCCCCCTTTACTGGGGGAGCGGTGGGGGTTTTTTGCTATGACATGGTTCGTGAGCTGGAGCGCTTGCCCGACCTGAGGGGGTGGGCGGACAGCCAGTCGGGTCCCGGAAGGGCCTCAGTCAATATGGATTTCTACTCCACTATTCTGGCCTTCGATCACGTCAGTCAGCAGATTGTGATCATGTCTCACAGGAGCCAGCAGGAGGTGGACGCGCTGGAGGTCAGGTTGCGAGAGGGAATCGCCGGTCCGAGTTCGGCCGTGGGTGAGGTCAGGTTGGTGCCGGTTCCCGATTTGTCTTCCTTTTCCGAGTTCTCGGGCCGTGTCGAGTCCGATTTTCCCGCAGGTGAGTTCGAGGCGGCCGTCGAGAAGGCCAAGCAATACATTCGGGCTGGAGACATCTTTCAGGCCGTGCTCTCTCAGCGGTTCAGTGTGGATTTCAAGGGTAACCCCTTCGATGTGTACCGGGCCCTTCGATTTGTGAATCCCTCTCCGTATATGTTTTTTCTCAAGCTAGGGGATACTTGTGTTGCCGGCTCTTCGCCGGAGATGTTGGTGCGTGTTCAGGGAGAAGAGCTTGAGTACCGTCCCATAGCCGGCACCCGCAGGCGCGGGCACGATGCGGCTGAGGAGAAGCGCCTCGAGCAGGAGTTGCTCAACGACGAAAAGGAGCGGGCCGAACATCTGATGTTGGTCGATTTGGGACGCAATGATCTGGGAAGAGTCAGTCAATACGGGTCGGTTCGAGTGGAAGAGCTTATGTTCCTGGAGAAATATTCCCATGTCATGCATCTGGTGAGTTCTCTGAAAGGGAGCCTGCGCCCCGAACTGGACCGCTTTGACGCCCTGGCAGCCTGTTTTCCGGCAGGAACCGTAAGCGGTGCACCCAAGGTGCGAGCCATGGAAATCATTGAGGAATTGGAGCCCAACTACAGGGGAATCTATGCCGGAGCTATCGGTTACCTGGATTACTCCGGGAATCTGGACAGTTGCATCACGATTCGGACCGTTGTCTTGCAAGATGGGAAGGCCTACCTGCAGGCAGGCGCCGGGATCGTTGCCGATTCAGTTCCCGAACTGGAAAACAAGGAGTGCCGCAACAAGGCCATGGCATTGTTGAAATCTCTGGAACTGGCGGAACTGCTGACAGCTGAGAAATGACAGCGAGCCGGCAATAGCTCAGAGGATGGAGCTGGAAGATGAAGGTTCTGGTCATCGACAACTACGACAGCTTCACCTACAACCTGGTTCAGTATCTGGGCCAGTTGGGGTGCACGGTTGAGGTCCATCGAAACGACGACATCGGCCTTTCCGGTATCCGGGAGGCGGCTCCTGACCGGATCGTGATATCACCGGGGCCGGGTGTTCCTCAAAATGCCGGCATCTCTCTTTCCCTGATCAAAGAGTTTGCAGGCCGGATTCCAATCCTGGGGGTGTGTCTGGGGCACCAGGCCATTGGTGAGGCCTTCGGAGGCACTGTGGTCGAGGCTCCCGAATTGATGCATGGCAAGACCTCTCGAATCTACCATGAGCAGGACTCCATTCTGGCCGGTTTGCCCAATCCTTTTGAGGCCACCCGATATCATTCGCTGATCGTGCGCCGGCGGGATCTACCCGACTCCTTGATTGTAAACGCCTGGGCCGATCAGGATGTCATCATGGGCTTGAGGCACAGCCGGTATGCTATCTTTGGTGTCCAGTTTCACCCTGAATCGGTGATGACGCCCGAGGGCATGAAGATCCTGGAGAACTTCCTAATCACGGATGACACGGATTAGCGAACAAGGATTAACACGGATCCAGAGGGGGTAGTTGTCAGCCCAGTCACTCGACACTCGTCAATCGACAATGGTCAATGGTCAGGCTGTCAGCCGCCTTTAAAATCATGTCACTTCAAGAATACACGGAAAGAATTGAACAGGGTCAGAACCTGAGTGTTGCCGAAGCGGAGCACTGTCTTGAACTGATTCTGTCTCAGGAAACCGAG
>JAUXKG010000151.1 GCA_030624355.1 Acidobacteriota bacterium | reverse complement strand
GGCCCGCCATATGCTGAAACTTCCACATCCACTGTTTACCGGTGACGTAGATGTCCAGGGCATGCCTGGGCGGACGATAGTTCTTGAAGTAGAGGCTGGTGCCCCAGATGAACATGATCATGGCCAGCAGGAAAGGAATCACAGTCCAGAGGGTTTCCAGCGCGACCGAGCCCACGATTGGTCGAGGCAGTTCGTCCTCCGAACGGCGACGGTATTTGATGGCGAAGAAAAAGACCAGGGAGAAGATCAGCAGTGAAAAGAAGGTGCTCACACCAACTAGAAAAAGGTACAGGGCATCCACTTCAGCGGCTACGGTGGAAGCCTGTTCCGGGAAGAAGGGAAGGTTATCCCACATTGGGAGCGCTCCCCTTCTTGACTCGCTCACGGCGAAGCATGACAAAGATAAAAACACCGAGAGAAACAAAGGTCGCCAGACCTGCCAGCTGCAGTATCCTCATGATCACAACCCCATACTTCCCGGTCATCGGGTCATATTGGTAGCAAAACAGCAGAACCTGGTCGATGGGCGAGCCAATTCTTTCAGCCGAAGCCTCCACCAGGCCCAGACGCAGGTCTCTAGGAGAGTATTCGATGCCGTAGAAGTAGTGAGCCAGCCTCCCCTCCGGAGTCAAAATCATGATGGTGCTGGCGTGAATATAGAGATCCGTTTTCGGATCGTAGGTGTAGCGAAATCCAACCGCTCGGGCCAGCTCCTGGATGGAATCTTCGTCACCCGTCAGGAAGTGCCATCCAACCCCTGTATCCGGTCGGCCGTACCGGTGAAGGTATTCCTTCTTCTTGGCAGCTGCCAGGGCTGGAGTCTCCCGGGAGTCGATACTGACGATGACCACCTCGAATTCCTGCCCTGCTCGAAACTCCAGAATTCGCAGGGCAGCCGTCAGTCCGTTCAGAACCTGTGTGCAGAGCATGGGACACTCGTAGTAGACAAGAGCCAGGACGACAGGCCTTCGATCGAAGTACTCCTGAAGATGTACCGAGTTTCCATCCTCGTTGCGAAAGGCCAGTTCCAGAGGCAACTCAGCGCCCAGTTTTTGATCGATTCCCACCTTCTGGAGTGCTGCAGGCCGGACACTGCTTGCTGTTCTCTGGGCCTGGACGGGCACGAGAAGAAGCAGGAGTGAAAAGAATAGTTTGTCAAACAATCCTGGTTTCATGATTATTCTGCCCGGGAGCTCAAGCTCATTCGCCACATCTCAATCAGCCTCATTCTCCCGGGCCGGCAGACCTTTCTCTGCCACTATCTGAATGGCTCTCCCGATGGGGATTCGAACCAGACCCGCCTGGCGGTCCACCCAGCCGTAACTGTTCAGGCGGCGCGATTCCGTTTCGGCCAATCGCCTCAGATCCTGTGCCGGATTGACCTGCAAACGGGGCTCGGGAGGCTGACGCCCAGTGTCGGAAAGCGGAGAGAACGGCACCTCGGATTCCGCTATCCGGTCTTCGAGATAATGAAACATCCAGCCCATGGACAGGAATACAAAAAGAGTCAGCATGGCCAGGCCGGCTCCAAACCATAACAGCCAACCGGGAGCGGCGTCGCTGGTTTCGTGGCCCCTTTGCTGTCCGGCAGAGCCGGAATGCTTCTTGTCTGTCAAATGCTCTTCTCCATTATTCAACTTTTTCTGGACACCGGTAAGAGCGGTCTCTTCTTCAGTTGTCCG
The DNA here is from genome assembly GCA_030624355.1 of Acidobacteriota bacterium. Lineage (GTDB taxonomy): Bacteria > Acidobacteriota > UBA6911 > RPQK01 > JADFOI01 > JAUXKG01. The sequence goes on along the minus strand of JAUXKG010000151.1, from coordinate 4,775 downwards.
ATAAAGAAGGCCATCCAAATCCCTCCCAGGCCTATGGGAGCCACAATGTGCATCCAGTCCAGGAATAATCCCTTCTCCTCAAAGGAAGGCACCACGGTCCAGAACAGGTCGACGAAGCGCATGAAGAAGATCACCATAGCCAGTCTGCAGAGAATCCGACCGGTTCGTTTGGCCGTCCTGGACAGGAGCAGCAGGAAAGGCAGGGCAAAGTGGAAGACGATCAAAAACAGTGCCATCCACTGCCACCCTCCCTTCATCCTTCGAAGATACCAAGGAATCTCTTCAGCCAGGTTGCCGGACCAGATAATCAGGTACTGTGAGAAAGCCATGTAGGCCCACAGCATCACGAAGGCCAGAATCAGATTTCCGAGGTCGTGGAAGTGTTGGGGTACGACGACTTGGGACAGCGGGGGATAACTGGCCAACCATTCCATCAAAGCAACCAGGAACGCCAGGGCTGCCAGGACTTGTCCGACAAGAAAAAGTAACCCGTAGATAGTGGAGTACCAGTGGGGATCCAGCGACATGACCCAGTCAATGGAGGCAAGGGTCACTGTCCCACCGTTGAGAACCAGGCCCGGTCCACTCAGCTTCTGAAGACGATCAGTCTGGAGCTGTTCACCCTTCTTTTCTGGTTGGCGGGACCATTTGTTGAGGAAGTGGGCCAGCGTGATCCAGATTGTGAAATAGATGGCGCTGCGCACAAGGAAGAACCCAGTGTTCAAGTAGGAGAGCTTGTTTTGAAGAAGTTCATCTCCGGACACAATCTCGGGTCGTGACCAAACATATAGATGCTCCAAACCGAGGTAGAAGGGCAGGAACAGGACGACCATCAAGGGAAAGGTCTGGATGGCGGACTCCAGCATTGCCCGGATGGGAACACCCCATTCGCCTCCGGTGAGGTTGTGGAGCATAAGGATTCCCAGGCACCCCAGAGCAATTCCGATCCAAAACAGGTAGCCCAGCAGATAGGCCTGGAAGAACTGTTTTGGATCCAGAATCGCTCCTATAGCCAGAGCCGACAGGGCGCAAATTCCTATCACCAACGATCTGCCTTCGACCTGCTCCAATCGGGAATAGAGTAATTCGGTTTGATTCATTCCTCGATTTCCCTCAAGCGAGTCTGGTCCCGCTCCGGCAGTTCCTCGATCCGGGCATGTTGACTGAGCTGAAGCGCCCGGACATAGGCCACGATGGCCCAGCGATCGGAGGGCGAGATTCGGGTGGCGTACGAGTACATCGTGGCGTAGCCGTTTGTGATGACATCAAAGAGATGACCCACCGGAGCTTCCCTCAGTCGTTGAGTGTGAAGCGACGGAGGTGGGCGAAATCCCCGCTGCACCACAATGCCCTCTCCTGTGCCCACCCGTGCATGACAGGGTGAGCAAAAGATATCGTAGCGCTGTCGTCCCCGTTTCAGCACCTGCTCGGTAACTGGGAAGGGAAGGGTGTCGAGCAGCTGTCCCGCCCTTTTCCCGGTGTGAAGGTGCTTGTCGGTCTTGAGCTGTCCCTGTGCTACGGTGCCCTCAATCAGCGGACGGGAGGAACGATGGTCGCTGAAAAAATGGCTCTCCTGCAGGGGCTCATACTTGGGCTGGTCATGCATGTCCTGGCGACAGGCGACAGTGGAGCAGACCAACAGAAGCAGGGATACGATTTCCGTGAAAGCCAGCATCGCTCGAGCTTTGGATCGCTTCAATGGTCCACCTCCGAGAGATGGCTGGCGCCCAGACCTTCCAGGAAGTCTTTGGTCGCCTGGCGATCGAACCTAGGGTCTGAGGCTTCGATACAGAGGAAGAATCGGTCGCGACTGGCCTGCGCAAAGCGCTCCACATTAAACACCGGGTGATAGGGCATGGGCAATCCGTTGAGTGCCAGCATGCCGAGAACCGCCGCCAGAGCGGCTGCCAGAATGGTCAGTTCGAAGGTCACTGGAATAAAGGAAGGCCAGCTGTTGAAGGGACGTCCACCCACGTTGAGCGGATAGTCAATCACCGATACCCAGTACTGCATCAGAAATCCGCCCAGGCATCCACATATTCCTCCCACCAGCACGATCAACGGCAGGCGATTGCGGCGAAAGTAACCCAGGGCTTCCGCCAGGCCGTGTACCGGGTAGGGAGTGTAGGCGTCAACCCGTCGATAGCCTGCTCCATAGGTACGCTTGGCGGCCGCCAGAAGCTGCTGCTCGTCGTCGAACTCTCCCATCAAGCCAAAGATGGGGGGAATCGGATTCATTCTATTTACCCTCAGTGGCAGTGGTTGAACTCTTGGGCACCAGGGTTCGCATCTCGAAGATGGAGATCATGGGAAGAACTCGAATGAACAGGAACAGCAGTGCGAAGAAAAGTCCAATGGATCCGGCCAGAGTTGCCCAGTCCCAGACGGTTCCGGAAAACATACCCCAGGAGGAGGGCAGGAAATCACGGTGCAGGCTGGTGATAACAATGACATAGCGCTCCAGCCACATGCCAATGTTGACGATGATGGAGATGCAGAACAGGGCGGGTACACAGTTTCTGACACGTTGGAACCACAGGAGCTGGGGGATGGCGATATTGCAGGCGAGCAATCCCCAGAACATGGATCCGTAGGGACCGAAGAGGCGATTCCACATCATGAACCTCTCGTAGGGATTGCCTGAATACCAGGCCATGAAGGCCTCTATCCAGTATCCGTAAGCCACGATCAGACCGGTGGCCAGCATGATCTTGGCCATGTTCTGAAGGTGCCGCATGGTGATGAAGTCCTGCAGGCCGTAGACGGCACGGATGGGAATGGTCAAGGTCAGCACCATGGCGAATCCGGAATAGATAGCGCCGGCCACAAAGTAGGGTGGAAACACGGTGCTGTGCCAGCCGGGAACAATAGATGTGGCAAAGTCAAAGCTCACCACCGTGTGTACGGAGACCACCAGAGGGGTGGCCAGTCCAGCCAGCAGGAGATAAGCGGTTTCATAGCGGCGCCAGTGGACGGCCGAACCTCTCCACCCCATGGCCAGAATGCCGTAGACGATGCGAGCCAGGCGGCCGTCCGCACGGTCTCTCAGAGTTGCCAGGTCAGGGATCAGACCCACGAACCAGAATAAGAGTGAAACCGTTGCATAGGTTGAAACGGCAAAAACATCCCAAATCAGAGGACTGCGAAACTGAGGCCAGACCGACATGGTGTTGGGGTAGGGGAAAAGCCAATAGCCCAACCAGGGGCGCCCCAGATGAAGCAGGGGGAACAGTCCCGCACAGGCCACTGCGAAAAGGGTCATGGCCTCGGCGAAGCGATTGATCGAGGTTCTCCACTCTTGCCTCATGAGGAGAAGGATGGCCGAAATCAGTGTGCCAGCGTGGCCGATGCCAATCCACCAAACAAAATTGACGATGGCAAAGCCCCACCCCACCGGGACTCCAAGGCCCCAAATTGCCAGTCCTCTCACCATCAGGTAGCTGACGGCATACATCAGCAGCATCACCAGGGTGAATGAGAGTGCGAATCCGATCCACCAGAAGCGGGGGCTCCGGTCTGTAAGCACGATGGAGCTGATCTTGTCGGTGATTGTGGCATGGGTGTGCCCGGGGCCAATCAGGGCCGTAGTGGATATTTTTTTGGATCCGGACGGGATTTCCTGACTCATCCTAATCCTCTGTTTCCAGCTCCGGTATCGGATTTCGCAGTCTTGCCCAGTAGGTCGTCCGCGGCCGGGTATTCAGCTCCTCCAGGAGCCCATAATTCAGGGGATTGGACTTCATTTGTGAGACTCGACTGGCGGGGTCATTGAGGTTGCCAAAGACAATGGCTTCCGTGGGACAGACCTGCTGGCAGGCGGTGAGGACCTCGCCTTCTCTGATCTTCCGGTTCTCTTTCTTGGCTTCGATTCTGGCGGCATTGATTCGCTGCACACAGTAAGTGCACTTTTCCATGACTCCCCGGCTGCGCACTGTCACATCGGGATTGTGCAAGAGTTTGAGACTGGGTGTTTCAAAATCGGAATAGAGCATGAAGTTAAAACGCCGTACCTTGTAAGGACAGTTGTTGGAACAGTATCGAGTGCCCACGCAGCGGTTGTACACCATCTGGTTCAGACCCTCCTGGCCGTGAACAGTGGCCCCAACGGGACAGACTGGCTCACAGGGAGCGTTCTCACAATGCATGCAGAGGACCGGCTGGTGGTAGGTTTCGGGATTTTGGAGGTTACCCTTGTAGTGACGGTCGATTCGAATCCAGTGCATCTCACGGCCCATCTGGACCTCCTCCTTACCTACCACCGGTATATTGTTCTCGGCCTGGCAGGCCATTACGCAGGCATTGCAACCTGTGCAGGCGTTCAGATTGATGGCCATGCCCCACGAATAGCCCTCATATTGATGGGGTGGATAAAGAGACTGTTCCGGGGACGGGGGGTGGCCCATCTCCTGGGCGAAATGGGGATTCTTTCGATACTCTTCAAGGGTTGCCGATCGTATCAGTGGACGGCCTTCCACTACTGTTCTGTCGTGGGGGGTGAGGTCTATCAGGTGATGATGTTGGGTGCTGGCCAGCGGATAGCGGGTTCCCGTCTTTCTGATTTCCAGACCTGAGCCGAACCAAAGTTGCCCGCTGGTGCGAATCGAGTAGGCATTGAATCCCCGATCGTTGCCCAGTTGGCCTGACCGGGTTCGGCCATAACCCAGATGCAGGGTGACTGAGTTATCCAGATGGCCCGCCATGATCCATACGGGAGCCTTGACCGACTGTCCCTGATGATGCAGTTCTACCAGCTCCTGATTGGCCAGTCCCAGGCT
>JAUXKG010000479.1 GCA_030624355.1 Acidobacteriota bacterium | reverse complement strand
GACCATTCCCAGAAATCACCGATGTCGTTGTTGAAGTTGGCCACCAGCCGAAGGTGCCCATCCTCTCCGGTAAGTCCGTAAAAAACGGGCCTTCCCCGGATGTAGCCGGGGGGCTGCACCTCCAGGGTGTCGATATCAAAGAAACAGTGGAAGATAGGATGTTCTATGGTCAGCCGGGTCAGATTCTGTTCCGGAAACACCTGCTTCATGCTGCGTTGGAAGTTGAACCAGTCTCGAGGACCGTCAAAATCGTCAAAGATGGCAAAGCCTCCCTTCAACAGGTACTCCCGAAAGTTCTTGGTTTCCGCTGCAGTGATCTCCCAACTGCCCGGCTCGCTGAAGTAGAGCAGCGGGTATTTCATGATATCCGGCTCATCCAGTCTGACAATCAGATGAGACCCCACGTTGGTCTTGATCCCAGTCACTTCGGAAAGAATTTTCAAAAAATTGCGTTCTGATCGAGGGTAGTCCTGGGCCCAGCCGGGGGTCCAGAAGGGGTAGAAAAAGGAATTGAACTGGACCCGAGCGAAGGTGAATTCGATGGGATGTTGTTGGTCCTGCCCTGGTTGTCTATTCTTCTTGGGAGCCCACAGAGCAGTGCTCACAAGACATAGAGAAAGGGGTGCAACTATCCAGACTTTTTGTCTCAGCATCGCTTTACGCCGTTGGGGAAATCGATATGGGAGGTCCGTTTCCCCGATGTCCGACAACTAGATTGTATCCAATCTGCACACCAGGGGACAGTCCACTCTTTTCTACCAGGCCCTCGACAAGAGTCACACATTCTTGGGAAGATATTTTCCCGTGAGCCGTAAAAGAGTGACCGAACACAAAAGCGGAGGTTTGAGTGAGCTGCCGGCAACAGCTATCTGTGGAAACGACATCACCTCCTCCTGTTTGTATGTTTCCGCTCTGGCTATTCTTCAGGCTGGCCGCTGGGCTTGGTTGGTCCTGCTTTTGGTTGCGGTGGTTCTCTTTCTTTTCCGCAAGATCTATGCCGAGGTAGTGGGAGCACTGCCTCTGAACGGAGGAGCCTACAATGCCCTGCTCAACACCACCAGCAAGTCGCTGGCCTCGATGGCGGCCTGCCTGACGCTGCTCTCCTACATGGCTACCGCGGTCATTTCCGCCAACGAGGCCGTGCACTACGCGGATTCCGTCTGGCACGGTCTTCCGTTGATGACGGTTACCATCCTGCTGCTGGGAGCCTTCATGGGCGTGACGATTCTGGGCATCGGTGAGTCCTCCAGAGTGGCAGTGGTCATTTTTCTGACTCACCTTGTCACATTGAGTCTGCTGATCCTGGTGGGGCTGTTCTTTGTCCTGACACATGGGTTTGACATCTTGATCGCCAACCTTTCCACGCCAGTCGAAGGCGGATGGGTCAGAGCCCTCTTTTTTGGATTCGCGGCCGCCATGCTGGGGATCTCCGGCTTTGAAAGCTCGGCCAATTTTGTCGAGGAACAGGCTGAGGGAATCTTTCCCAAGACCCTGCGCAACATGTGGATCGCAGTTACTGTTTTCAACCCCGGTATAGCTGTTCTGGCGCTGGCTCTGATTCCCATCTCCGAGGTGGCGGATCACCGGGAGACGTTGTTGGCTCACATGGGTGCGCTGTCTGGCGGGCAATGGTTGGCCTGGCTTGTTTCAATAGATGCAACGCTGGTGCTGAGTGGTGCTGTATTGACTTCCTATGTGGGTGTTACGGGCCTGGTGAGGCGTATGACCCTGGACCGTTGCCTTCCTCAGTTCTTTTTGAAGACCAACCGCAGGGGGTCCTCTCATCGCATTATCGTTGCCTTCTTCCTGCTGGGGGTATCTGTCCTGCTAATCACAAAAGGAAGACTGGAGGCCCTGGCCGGGGTGTACACCATCTCATTTCTGGCAGTGATGGCGCTGTTCGGCCTTGGCAACATTCTCCTGAAGGTGAAGAGGGCGCGTTTGCCGCGACCCACTCAGGCGGCCTGGCCCGGTGTCATAGTTGCTGTTTTGGCCGTCCTGATGGCGCTGATAGGCAATGCTGTTCTGCATCCCGAGTATGTCTGGGTTTTTCTTTACTACTTTTTGCCAACCGCTCTGGTGGTGGGGATCATGCTGGGGCGTATCGGAATTCTGCGGGCCTCCCTGTTCGTCGTTCATGCCCTGAGCGAGATGATTGCTGAGGTCACTGGTACCCTCTCCCAAACGATCGGGGAGAAAATCGAGGAGATCAGCAGCCAGCAGGTGGTTTTCTTCACTCGTGGTGACAACACCGCCAACTTGAATGAGGCCATGTTGTATGTCAGACGCAACGAACACTGTGACAAGATCAAGGTCGTGACGGTGGTGGAAGACAAAGCGGACGGTCCGGCCAAATTGAAAAAGGATCTTAAGTTTCTGGACCAGGCCTACCCGGACATTGACATCAGCTTCCTGGTCATCGAGGGAAGTTTCGGACCTGAGTTGGTTCGGAAGCTATCCAAAGAATGGAGGATTCCTCCCAACTTCATGTTCATCGGATCACCCGGTGATCATTTCCT
>JAUXKG010000476.1 GCA_030624355.1 Acidobacteriota bacterium | reverse complement strand
TGATGGTGGTCTCCGTTCAGACAGAACCCACGTTCAGGGCAGGCAAGCCTACAGTATTGTTTGAAGGATCGTATGTGACCAGTTCCTCGCTTCCAGGATATTATCCGCACTTCGACATCTCCCCCGACGGCCAACGATTCTTGATGACTAAGGCAGAAGGAGCCGACCAAGCCCAAATCACCGTCGTCCTCAACTGGTTCGAGGAACTCAAACGCCTGGTGCCAACGAATTAGTCGTGCGCTAGTACGGAGATGAAGAAGGGGATTCGGCACCTGAGGTACCTCCCACACTCTCAGCCTCCCACCTTCCCAGCGTCCTTACCTTTGCCAGGGCAATTCCAGAGCCAATTCCTCATGTCTTTATTCCCCTAAAGGTTCAGGATTGAGAAAAGGCCGCACACAGCTAGTATCGTCTCCCCTCCGGCACCAACTTTCCTTGAAAGGGTCAGCTGTCCCCCTGTGTCCAAAAGTTTTTCCTGTGATACTTAGATGATAAACTCTTACCGATTCGGGTCTTATTAACTTTCCACACACTGAGGATTGAGGGGTGTGGTTTGTCATTTCGCCGATTAGCCTGCTATCTTCTTTTCTTGAAAATGTCGCAGGAGCAATACCCAGCTTCCTTATTGACCAGGATCCCCAGTATGGGCACCTGGATCCTCATCCTGTTCTTTGCCCTCAGTGCGGTCGAACTGACTGCTCAGACAAAGCGGAACATGGGAGCTGTTCGGCTCCTGGACCAGGAAGAAATTGTGCTGGACGGAATCCTGGACGAGCCTGTCTGGCAGCGCGCTCCGGTAGCCGGAGATTTTCTTCAACAGGAGCCTAACGAAGGTGCTCCCGCCACCGAGGTAACCGAGGTTCGGATCCTTTTTGACTCTTCCCACCTCTACATCGGCGCCATCTGCAAGGACAGTGACCCTACACACATCCTGACCACGAGTCTGGTGCGGGATTTTTCCTTGCTGGAAAATGATACTTTCGAGGTTGTATTTGATCCCTTCGATGACAACAGGAACGGCTTTTTATTCGCCATCACCCCTGATGGGGCCAAGCGAGATGTTCAGATCACCAACGATGGGGATAATACCAACCCCAACTGGGACGCGGTTTGGAGTGTGCGAACGCACCGCAACGAGGAAGGTTGGACCACTGAACTGGTCATCCCTCTTAAGACGCTTCGCTTTCCGGCAGACTTTGCCCGGCCATGGGGAATCAATTTCAGCCGGCGCAACCGTTGGAAGAACGAGGTCTCCGTTTGGAATCTTGTCCCGCGACGCTATAGCTTGACTCGAGTCTCGCTGGCGGGGAGCCTCAATGGGCTCGAACAGGTTCAACCTGGTCGAAACCTGAAGCTGACTCCTTACGGCCTGTTCGAATATTCCCGTACGGCCGGCCAGGACGATACAGAACTCAAGGGAGGTATGGACCTCAAGTACGGTCTCACTACCACCCTGACCCTCGACCTCACTCTTAATACCGACTTCTCTGAAGTCGAAGTGGACGAGCAGCGAGTGAATCTGACTCGCTTTCCCCTCTTTTTCCCCGAAAAGCGTATTTTCTTTCTAGAAAGTGCCGACATTTTTCATTTCGGAGTCCGGCCCACTGAAAAAGGAGGCGGTCCCAACGCCGAGGAGTTCATCGGCTTCTTCAGCCGGCGTATCGGGCTCTCATCCGACAAAAATCCACTTCCCATTTGGGGGGGTGCACGCCTGACCGGGCGAAGCGGATCCTACTCCCTGGGCCTGCTGCAGTTTTTTACTCGAGAAGAAGAAGAACCAGAACCCTTTCCGAGTACCGGCTACACGGTTTTGCGCCTCAAAAAGGACATCCTGCGCCAATCCGATGTTGGAGTCCTGTTGATGAACCGCTCTGGTGAATCTGGAGATTACACCCGGATGATTGGCTCGGACCTCAATTTTGAATTTCTGGATCGCCTGAGTCTCACTTCCTTTCTGGCCAAATCTTTTACACCAGGTGTTGAAGAGAGCGATTACTCAGGAAAAGTGTTCGCGGGTTGGTCGGATAACCTTCTTCAGGTCTTCAGTACCTACATCGACATCGGCGAAAACGTCGACGACTCCATGAGCTTCGTTCCACGCAAGGGCGTGCGGCTGGTTCGAAGTTCTTTTTATTTACGGCCCCGACCCAAGGTCCCCTGGGTCCGGGAGTTCGCTCCACACGTCAGTCACCGCTATATCATGAACCGCGACTTTGACCTGAGGACCGAGCGAACCCACATCGGTTTGTGGACTTACTTCCACAATGGTTCTCGCTTCGAGGTCTTCCAAAACCGGGAGTTTCAAGTTCTGGACGAACGCTTCAGAATCCATCCGAGGGTCATTCTCCCAGTGGCAAATTACTCCTACAACAACTTCGTGGTTCAATACTTCCACAATCCAAGCAGTTCCCTGTTTGGAAATATCCGCTACAGCTGGGGGGATTTCTGGAGCGGCAGCATTCGGGGCCTCAACTACGGTGCAACCGTGAGAGTCAGGCCTCGTTTCTTTGTGTCAGTCGGCCACCAAAGAAACTGG
>JAUXKG010000210.1 GCA_030624355.1 Acidobacteriota bacterium | reverse complement strand
CAACATTGCGGTCGTCCTAAAAGGTGGAGAAATTGTGGTGGATAATCGGGAATGAAAAAGAGGTGGTGCTGGCTCATCCACGAACCCGCCGCTTTATTCCCTTCCCAGAAGCAGTAGATTCCCGTCTACGCGATAATCCCTGTAGTCGGGCAGTGGCGGTGGAGTGTCAGGTAGAAACCGAAGCAAGCGCCCGAATCGGTTCCTGAAGTTGGACAAGTCAAAATCTTTGGCTCCGGCCGCCTGTAATGCCTTCTGAAAGTCATCCAGATCACCCACGTTGGCTAGAATTTCCGATCTTTGGCGGGACACCCATTGAGTCAAATGAGCTTCAAAACCGTTGCGGGCAAAGTTCGACAAGGCCTCCTCCCCGTAGCCAAGCCAGTTCAAAACAGTGGGAGCCATATCCAATAAGGTGGGATGTGTTTCACTCCTCTCCTCAAGGACGGCGACCTGTCCCCCGGGCCGCAAGGCGCTTTTGTACGGGGCCACCGCCATCAGCGGGCCGGCCTGTATTTCGGGGCCCGAGACGAGCATGACGGTTAATTTTTCCCCACGGTGAAGACCCCCATGCCCACCAGCGTTGGCACCGAAGTTCCAACCCTGGCTGTGCATGATGGTCACGTCACCAATAGCTGGATTCCTGGAAAACAGGTAAGCTCCCATTCCCGCTACGGCGTTGTGATAATAGGTCTGGTTTTCCAGGCACCAGTCGTTCCACTCGTTATAGGTTTTCCAGAGGCTCTGTCTACTGCCCTCAGAATCGAGGTAACCCAAAGGGTCGCTTTTCGTTTCCGGATCAAGGCGATAGCCAAACACCAGCTGATGAGTCTTCTCCTCTCTGGTGACGGTAATCCATCCCTTGTTTTCAAAGCGATCCGTCACCAGAATCTCCATTTCCCCCGGGAGATCCTTCTGTGCTGAGAGCAGCTGGTTGTTCTTGCGAACAAAGATCAGGCCAACGGCTGGAATGTCTTCTAGCGCCTCGATCAAAGTGGTCTGATTTTCCCCTTTATTTTCTCCTCCCCGATACTCCATGATCTGTTGGAACGAGGGTCGGCTGATCCAACTGGCTTGTGGTGCTCCCGTGTCACCCTCCGCTTCGATCAGGGAGGGCAAAAACAGTTCCGCATTGTTTCTGGCCCCTCCTCCGTAGACCAGGCGCACATGGCGGTCAAAGAATTCCTGACGGGCACGGCCTTCCGCTGTCCGATATCGAGGAATGGCTCGCAAATAGAGTCTGGCTATGTGGTCAACTGCAGCGGGGCGGTACTGTTCCGTTGCACGATCGAACCTGGGATCAAAAAGGAATCGCTTCAAGAAAAACAACCACCAGTACTGCTGGCTCACCTCCGCCTTTAGAGCCTCCTTCAAATCATCAAAAAGAGTATTACTCCAGGCCTGGGCTTCCCGGGTCACTTCTTGTACACCCCAAGCCTCTTGCCAGCTTTCGTCCCGGTGAGGAAAGGCAATTCGAACCGGTAAGTGGTCCTGGTCTATCCCCAATTTGACTTCCTGAGAAGCTGCTCCGCTCACTGATTCTCCTGCTTCTGAGGTGACTAATCCCAGGCGCATATTGAGTACCTGGATGAGATCCGCATTTATGGAAACAGGATGTCGTCTCGGATTACCTGAGTCTGCCTCTCCTGCTGCCATCATATGTTTGCCGTCCACAATTCCATGGTCACCGAACAGAAAGAAAAGAGTGTTCTCAAAAAGAGAACCTTCGGCACGCCCTTGCTGGATGTAGTGAACAATCCCATTCCCCCAATTCGAATTGAAGCGGTGTCCGCTTGGTCCGCCAAAACGAATGCTTCTCAAGGTATTGATCAGCCGTCCGATTTCAAGATCGATCAGGATCATGGCCAATACATACTTGGGTTCGGCAAATCGTGTGGATGGGACACCGATCGAGCTCTCATCTCCTTTGGCAGGCTCACTATAGACCTGAAGGGATGGCACGCTCACACAGAATTGGTCAAGACGACTGCGACGCCATTTCATTTGTTTGAAAAATTCAGCTTTCTCATTGAGGTCCAGGATCCAACCTTGCCTCTCTGTGCGATCCTCCTCCAGCATTTGAAAGACTCGCTCGACAGAGAGGTCTTCTTTCTCTCGTGTGAAACAATGGAGCAAGGATTGCTTGGAGGAAGTGGGCAGTGCATCATCGACGATTCCCAGGTAATGAGAGAACTCATCAGCTGCCGCAAGCAGAGAGGTTGAAAAAACGGGGAGCTTCTCTTCGTTGGTGGCAACTCGCTCAAACATCTGGCCAAGAGAAGTCATTGATTCGTGCGCCTGATCGTAATAGGTGTGCTGGAAAGTAGCGTTGAGCCCGGCCAGATAATTTCGGGAATAATTCTCAAAGGGGACACTCCTGCGGTGGAGGCTAAAGCCCGCTAGTGTCGTCTTTCGGTCGTGAGCCAGGACGTCAAAAAGAGTTGGATAAAGTGGAAACTCCAATCCGAGAGCAAAATTCGTGACCCCAATGGGGTCTATCCAGTAATTCTGGAACCGTAAATCTTCCCTTCTAAACTGCCACCACCCCACAACGTAAGTGTCATGTCTCGAGGTCAGATAGGATTGAATGACTTTAAAGGTTTCGGATTTATCGACAGTGGATACGGTGAGCGAGATCTTTCCTCGCGAAAGCAGAAGAGCGATATGAGGAAGTTGACCGGCTTGCAGCAGCTTTTCGAATAGATCGGGCCGGAAACCGTCCAGGTGCATCAGATGAACATGTTTCTTATCCTCATCCACCTCAAGGTCTCTGAAGAACTGCAGCTGCCGTTCCTGCAGGCCGGGCCAGATCATTCCCGTGTTCGAGATAGCGGCACCCCTCAGCGGAAGAGCGACGCCAGCCGTCACCCAAATGGTCAGCACGAGTCGGCGGATATGTGGTGGCAAAAGCAGCCTCACCTCCTGACTCCTATCTGTTACAAAACCATACTACCGGGTGCTACTTCTCTTTCCGGATGCAGCAGAACTGGATGTCCATCAACATCTGCCGCAATGATCATTCCGTGGCTCTCCTCACCCCTGAAGGTCCTGGGTTCAATATTCAGCAAGACCGGCATTTCTTTTCCCTCCAAGCTCGAGGGTTCCGGGAAGAAAGTCGCCATTCCAGCGATGATTTGCCGGTGTTCGCTGCCGAAGTCAAAGATAAATTTCAGCAGCTTATCCGCGCCAGCAACTTTCTCCACGGAGAGGACCTTGCCAATCCTGATCTCTAATTTCTGAAAGTCTTCGAGGGTCACCATGACGTCAGTCTTACCATAGACAACAGACCGGGGAGAGAATACAGAATACAGAATACAGAATCCAGAAGACTTTTCCTCCTCACACCATGTGGAGCTTCCACCATTCAGCGGCCTGCTGGGGACCCCATTCCTCGGTTAGCTGGCAATTGACAAGCTGGCTTGCCACTTCAGCGGCGCTTTGTGGACGGTTCTCGGGTTCCTTTTCCAGGCAGTTGAGAATGAGCTTTTCCAATTCTATCGGAACTTCCTGCTCAGTCCTGTCAGAAGGTGGAACGGGAGCAGTGGTGGCATGGCTGAAAATAGTATCCAGGTGGGTTTTCCCCTCAAAGACGGTGTGCCCAGTCAACATCCAATAACCCACGCAGCCCAGGGCATAAATGTCGCTTCTTTCGTCAACGTTGCCTTTGAGTGCCTGCTCGGGAGCGATATAAGCCGGAGTTCCAGTGAGTCCCTGAGTCAAGCGGGTCTCATCTTCATCTGCCTTCGCCTGTGTTTTGACCAGTCCAAAATCCAGTACCTTGACAAAGTCGTACAGATGGCCCAGACGACAGGCAAACAGATTAGCCGGCTTGATGTCCCGATGGATCAACCCGTTGTTGTGTGCATCGATGAGAGATTGGCAGGCCTGGTTGAGCATGTACACGACTCTGGCCGGCGGCAAGGGTCCAAAGCGCCCCACCAAAGACTCAAGATCCAGTCCCTCCAGGAACTCCATGACGGAGTAAAAGGTCCCGTCATCGGTCAATCCGAAATCGTAGAGGATGATGGAGTGGGGGGAACGGAGAGCTGCCGTGGCCTGCGCTTCCCTCTCGAAGCGACGCAGAATGGTTCGGGCCTCTGCCGTATTCTGGGCTCCCAGCATGTCAGGTCGAATCAGCTTGATGGCGGCCGGCCGTGCCAACATTCGGTGACTGGCTTTCCAGACTTCTCCCATGCCACCGGCACCGATCCTCTCGGTGAGCCGATACTGGCCCAGCTGCCTGGCCTCAAAAGCCTGGCGTCTCAAGGAATTGACGATATAGGTGCCGTAAATGGCAATGGCGGCTCCCAGAAGAAGGTATATGGCCGATTCCGTCATGCGCTCCAGTGCGACAACCCTCATCGCCTCAGGCCTTGCCAGAGCACGAGTAATGGACTCCGAATATTGAAGACGGACCAGGAATTGGACCAGTACCGGGACAGCTGCAATGGGAATGATGACTCGCGACGCTCTTCGCCAATCATTGGGAATGAACATTCCGTAGATGAGCATTAAACCCACAAAGGGAAGGATGGCATTGCCACCCGCAAGCGTCATCACCGGAAGTGAGGATCCAGCTGCGCGCTGGGCGAAAGCCAAATATTGGACGGTGCCCAGGTAGACGGTGACCGAACCGATCATTGCCAACTCCAGGATCCGTAGTTGCTTGAGCGACAGGGACCGGCTCTTGTGTACGAACGCTGTTGAGCCTCCCAAAAGAAGAAGGAGAAAGAGGTGCATGATCCGCAGCGGAGTGGCCTCAGTGAAGATGAGACCATGAACAAAGAAAATCCCCACGGCAACACTGAGAATCAGTCCGGCAGCTCGGATGCGAACTCGTAAAAGCGCTTGGGTCTCATCGGTGAGTCTGGGGCCAGTTCCCTGAATGAACTCCACCTGGGTGTCAGCATAAGTTCGAGGCTCGGGAGGGGGGGTGGGGTCTGGTTTGGCAGATTGATGCTCCATCGTCAGGGCGCTGAGATGTGACAGCGTCGATTGTGCAGTCATTTATTGTATAGGGAAAAGTGGGGACAGCCTACTCGAAAAAAGGGGACAGTCTACTCTGTCCCCTTTTTTCACTTTTTTCTCACCGCCTGTCGCGACCCTGGCGCTGGCCTGGGCGCCGACCCTGACCTTGGCCTGGGCGCTGACCCTGGCGCAGGTTTGCTCGTGCCTCTCCTTGCATCTCTCGGTACTCTTTCATCTGCTCGTCACTGAGCAGGGTGGCCAGTTTCGCGTTTGTCTCCTCTTGCAGCTCCTCTCGCTCTTTGCGAAAAGACTCCATGGTTTCCTGGGAGCGTGACTGGT
>JAUXKG010000192.1 GCA_030624355.1 Acidobacteriota bacterium | reverse complement strand
TTAACACGTATTAGCAAACACGGATTGACACGTATTAAGAAAGGTTATTCTTATCATTCGACATTCGACAATCGTCAATCGACATTCGACATTGGTCAGGTGCCCTAGATTGACTCTGAAATCGAATTTAGAATAAATAATCAAAGTAACAACGAATGTGAGGTGACATGCAAATAGCAGCAGTTGAAATCTATCGTGCTGAGCTGCCCTTTCGAGAGGTGGCGGGAAAGCCACTTCGGACCTGGCAGTCGGCTTCCGACGTCGCTCTGGTCCGTATTCATGCCGACAGCGGACAGGTGGGAGTGGGTACTGGAACAGCCATCGGTTTCTATCTGGGTTTAACCGGCGGTGGTTTGATCGACGGACTGACGACGGTGGCTCCTACCCTGGTGGGCCGCAGCCCGTTCGATCTGGAAGCCATTCATGCTGAAATGGATCGGCTGCTCAAAGGTCACCAGGCCTGCAAAGCTGCCGTGGATATTGCCCTGCACGACCTGATGGGGCAGTTGACCGGACGACCGGTCTATGACCTGCTGGGCGGTTGTTCTCAGGCAGAACCGCTGCCCACTACGTGTTTTGCTCTTTATGTGGACGAACCGGAAAGCATGGCGGCCGAAGTGCAGCGCTTCTACCAGGATGGCTTCCGCGCTTTTGAAATCAAGATGGACAACCCGGCTCTGGACGTAGCCCGTATTCGCACCATTCGAGAGGCAGTCGGCGAAGATGTTACCCTGATCGCCGACGCCAATGGCAACTGGAATGTGAAGGAAGCGATCGGCATGATCCGTCAGTTGGAGCGTTACAACGTACTCGTCGAGGAGCCCTGTACCGGCATCACTGCCCTGGAGGAAGTCCGTCGCGCCGTTGACGTCCCGATCGTGGCCGACGAGACCTGCCATACATTGACTGAGGCCGCTGAAATCATACGCCGCCGGGCAGCCGATCTTCTGTCCATCAAACTGATGAAGGCAGGCGGCCTGTTTCCGGCACGCAAGATGGCGGCAATGGCGGAAAGCGCCGGCCTCGGCTATCGAGTGGACGGCATAAGGGGAGAGACGCGGGTGTCCAATACCGCCTCTGTCCACCTGGCCAAGGCTCTGCTTCACCCGGTCGCTCCCGGTCTGATGCAGCACCGCCGCCTGCAGGAGGATGTCGTCACACAGGGTGGTCTTCACTTTGAATCAGGTCGAGTGTCTGTGCCGGAAGAACCCGGACTGGGCCTCGAGTGCCCCTCTTTCGGAACACTGGTGATCCACACCGGAGAGACAGTGCAATCGACGTAAATCCGGGTTAGGAGCCTGTCCTAGTTCTCAAGGCTGTTACGGACACTGCTCAAGAAGGTGAGATCGATGTACTTTTGGGGCGGGTGCTCTCCGGGCTCGATCAAACCCGCCAGCACCATGACATCGACCACCGAGCGAATCCCTCCCGCGGTCAGCTCGGCATCAGGCAACAGACGCTCGATCGCCCCCTCATAGATTCTGGCAGCGGCTTCGGCATCGAGCTTGGCTTTTGTCTGCATGATCTTTGTCACTTGATCACGGTTGGACGGATCCAGCAGCCAGCGAACCGATCTCAGGTAGGCACGAATGTAAGCCCGCAGCAGGTCCGGATGCTGGTCGGCCCAGTCTCGGCGAGCGGCCGCGGCGGAGAATGAAAACTCCCCCAGATGGGGATCCACCGCTCCCAGAATGGGCAACCCATCGTTTTCAGCATCCAGGACCATGTCCCCACTCAACAGTGTCGCTGCAATGGCACCGCGCTTGAGAAGATGATAGCGGTACAATACATTTCCGGAAGGGACTATCGTGTAATCCTTGGGAGAAAGCCCTTTTCCCGACAGCATCTTGATGAGTGGCAGGTGATCAGTACCTGTGACTCCCGAAGACCCCAGACGTGTGCCTCTCAGGTCTGCCACAAAGCGAATCACAGATGTCCCCACCAGAGTAAAAATGGGCCCTCTTCGATCTCCCATGAACATGAAAAGAGGGGCACCTTTCTCTATCTCGGTGACCAGTTGGACGGTGGCCTGATGACCCACCTCGAAATCACCCTGGATCAACCCCTCGATCTGAGTAGTAAAATCCTGGGTCAACACCATCTCCACCACCAACCCCTCACTCTGAAAGAAGCCCTTCTCCATGCCCACTTCAATCGTCCAGGAGGGCGATTTTTCGTCCAGGGTGAAGGGACCGATCTTCCCCACTCTCAACCGGACCAGGTCGGACCTGCCCCCCTCTCCCAGCATCCACAACCCTCCTCCCAACAAAGCAAAAAGAGTGAGCGCCGAAATTGATTTCAAGAACATCCCTGTGAGCCGTCTCATTACTTCCAGCATGGTAGACAATCTATACAGAATCCCGGGCACGGTCCAACCCCAATGGGACAATCGTGCTGTTTGCCTTGGAACCGTCGCTTCACGTACCATCTCCAAAACAGGGAAGGACCCAACCCATGAAAAACAATACTCCCAAGTCTCCCTCTGATGTGTCCAAGACCAGTCGGCGTCGTTTTCTTCAGACCGGCGTCGCCGTGGGAGGAGTGCTGGGTGCCTGCACTCCCTCGACCCTGCAGGATCCAGCGCGCGATCTGGGCGAAGCCCCCAGTACCTACGGGCAGAGATCGCCGTTTGAAAAGTCGTCTCGCATCGTCCAGGCCTCCTCTTCGGGCGGTAGTCGACGTTCTCCCGGTGGAACCCCCGAAGCGGGCTTGAGCCGGACTCCGCTTCAAGACTCCCAGGGCATTCTGACTCCTTCTTCATTGCACTTCGAACGCCACCATGCCGGCGCTCCGGAAATTGATCCGGACCGCCATCGGCTTCTCATCCACGGACTGGTGGAGCGCCCCCTGATCTTCACCATGGACGAACTTCGCCAGTTGCCATCGGTATCGCGGATCCTCTTCGTTGAATGCTCCGGCAACAGTCAAAGTGAGTGGTCCAATCCGGGATCCACTGTTCAGCGAAGTCACGGGACCGCCAGCTGCAGCCAATGGACGGGAGTGGAATTGTCTCTGCTGTTGACGGAGGTGGGAATTCGGCCTGAAGGCAAATGGATCGTTGCCGAAGGAGCCGATGCCTGCAAGATGCACCGGAGCCTGCCTTTGGAAAAGGCCATGAAAGATATGATCGTCGCCTACGGTCAGAACGGTGAGGCCGTTCGTCCCGGACAAGGATATCCGCTAAGGCTCGTCATTCCCGGCTGGGAAGGCAACACCCATATCAAGTGGCTGCGGCGGATCAAGGTGGTCGACCAGCCTTACATGGGGCGAGAGGAGACGTCCAAATATACCGACCTTTTGCCGGACGGAACTGCCCGACAGTTCACCTTCGCAATGGAGGCCAAATCCGTGATCACCTACCCGTCAGGGGGACACCGGCTGCCCGCTCCCGGACGTTACGAGATCACAGGGTTGGCCTGGTCGGGACGCGGCCTGATCGACAGGGTCGAGATCTCCATCGATGAAGGTCAGTCGTGGCAGGAAGCCGAGCTTCAGGAGCCTCGCCTGCCAATCTGTTTCACTCGCTTTAGATTCCCCTGGGAATGGAAAGGCCAGCCGGTCACGCTTCAGTCGCGATGTACCGACGAGACCGGTTACCTCCAGCCCAACCGAGAGGAATTGATCAAGATTCGCGGCCTGAGGACCTTCTATCATTTCAATGGCATCAAGGTCTGGCAGGTCCAGGCTGACGGGAGCGTTCAAAGTGTTCCGGCATAACCGTTCTCTGCCTCTGCTGTTTGCCTGGATCGCTGTTCTGGCGGTTGTATGGCCGCTGGCAGGCCAGTCGCCCAACTACGGGGTGGGTCGTCCACCCACCGCTGAGGAGGTCCGGGCCTGGGATATTGCCATCGGTCCCGATGGAGACGAACTTCCGATGGGTGAAGGCACGGCAGCCGAAGGGAAACAGATCTATCAGACACAGTGCGCCGAGTGTCACGGTTCCGAAGGCCAGGGCTCCGATCAGGGAGGGGCTCTGGTAGGCGGCCAGGGAACCTTGACGGGATCCAATCCTGTGAAAACGGTTGGGAGCTACTGGCCGTACGCCACGACCCTTTGGGACTACATCAATCGGTCCATGCCCTTTTACCGTCCCGGCACACTGACAGACGATCAGGTCTATTCAGTGGTGGCCCTCATCCTGCACCTGAATGGCATCGTAGGTGACAATGAGGTGATGAATGCTGAAACCTTACCCGGAGTAGAGATGCCCAATCGAAACGGATTTGTCTCCGATCCGCGTCCCGATATCGGACTGACTCAACAGGGCCGGACAAAGTAAGAAGGTTGTCCAGCCCGCCCTTCCTGTCCGGTCATTGAAACTTCACCATAAACCTTCGGGAGTTGGAAACACCCCCTCCCGGACGCGGGTTCTGTACTGTCACGAGAAAGGTCCCCACTCGGACCAGAAGTCCCGACGGGATGCTCGCCTCCAGTTGCTCTTCACTCACATACCGGGTAGCGATCCGCACCCCATCGAAGTGCACCCTGGAGTACCGGCTGAAGCCGTGACCCCGAAGGGCAATCTCGGCCCTCTCGGCTCCCTCCACTGCCAACCTGGGCGCCACTTCGCTGAGCTCGGGCGTCTTGTTGGGGAAGAAACTTGCACTCGGTCTGGGTATCGGAATGGAGTAATCGGTACGGTATTCCGTGTCCTGGACGATGCCTTCCTTGATGACCAGATCAATGCTCCGGCTGTTGCGGATGTCCTGCAGAGGGTTTTCATTCAAAACCACCACATCCCCCAGCTTGCCCACCTCGACGCTGCCAAACAGATCAGCTTTTTTCATCATCTGGGCCGACCACAGGGTAGCGGAGAGCAGCGCCTGCATAGGCGTCAAACCGGCGTCCACCAGCAGCGCCATTTCCTGGTGTGTTCCCAGGCCGGGGACGTCGTGAGTGGTCACATCTACACCCGCCACCACCTTGCCACCTCCCTGAACGAAGACCTTCAGGAACTCCTTCACCCGCTCATAGCCGCGCAGCAAATCTTCGTAGATCTGGGGTTCCAGATCGTCGACGTTCCGGTAGTCCAACATGTGCAGTCGAACATTCAGCGGGATGTAGTCCACCCTGGGATCTCTCAAAAATTCACGCCTTTCCCGATCCATTTCGCTGCGACGTCCATGGAGACCTCTCCAGTACACCAGCAGGGTGGGATTCAGGAAGGAATTCTGTCTGACCATCAACCGCGTCAGGTCGGCGAACCGCCCAGGGTCCATAAGATGATGGGGTGGCAAGCCCTGGCTGAGACCCTTTTCGATCAGGACACCACCAAAATAGTTCGGATCTAGAAAACGCTCCTTTATGACCTTGTCGTATCTGTCGAAGTCCTCGATCGTAGACATGGCAACATTGTCCGTGTGCTCCAGAAAATCGATTCCAGCCAGAGCGGCCTCTCGGGCATCGCGAACATGGCCGGCCACGGGAATGTTGGCCTTGTGGGCTTCGTCGGCTATGGCCGCCAACTGCTCAGAGCTCAAGCGGGCATAAATTTTGATGCAGTCCACTCCGGCTGCCACCTGTCGTTTCACCTCGGCCCGGGCCTCGGCAGCGTCTTTGACGTAAACCAG
>JAUXKG010000273.1 GCA_030624355.1 Acidobacteriota bacterium | reverse complement strand
CAGCATTTCTTCTACGCTGGAAGTGATCGAGTCGGCCACCCGGCTCCTGAATGATCGGCGTTCTTCGCTTCTGACCCTGCAACAGCAGATTTCCGAGCACCTGTTGACCATCTCGCCGATGTTCGAAGAGGCGGATCGGGTTCAGGTCCGAATCGAGAGCAGTGTTCTGACCCGTGATGTGAACCCGATCTGGCTGGCGGATTGGGGAGAGTTGAGCGCGGAGAAGATTGAAGAATCATCGGTGGACTCTCTTGAGGCGGTGTCGGTCTATGTCAGTGTTCGCACCCTCCAGATTGCCTTGCACCTGATCTTTGTTCTGTTGTGCGTCTGGATGGTCCACCGTGTGGCATCGGCCGCACACAGGGCCAGAGAGCGAGGGGTCGAGATCGGAGGGACGGAAGTGCTGCTCTCCCGGCCCATCTCGGCTGCCGGTCTGGTGGGCATGCTTCCCGCTGCCTGGTTTTATCCTTTGGCACCCGATGTTTTCAGAGTCTTTACGGGCCTGATTTTTCTGTTTCCTGTTTTCCGCTTGCTCCCCCTGGTCCTGCCTGGGATTCTGAGATCTCGGCCCTGGTTGATTCTGTCCGTCTACCTCCTGCAGCACCTGCGCCAGCTGTGGCTCTTCACCAGTCTGCTGCCCCGTCTTCTTCTTCTGGCTGAGGGGATGCTGCTGGGTGCCGGTCTGCTGTGGCTTTTGACCTCCAGCCGCAAGTGGGGTCGGGAGTTGCCTCCAACCCGGCGCTGGCTGCTCAAGTTCTCACTGCTGATCGGGGTCCTGGCGGTCCTGAGTTCCATCCTGTCCAACCTGCTGGGAAACCTGACCCTGTCGGAACTGCTTATCGGAGGGACCTATCAGAGCGGTGCGGCGGCGGCTCTCCTCTATGTCGTCTATCTGATTCTGGAGAGTCTGCTGCTGATCGCACTTCATTCCCAATGGGCCGCCAGAGTTCCGGTGGTTTCCCAACACTCCGACCTCTACATGGGGAAGGCCAGGCCGCTGCTCAAGGCTCTGCTGGTGCTGGCCTGGATCGACATCACACTGCAGAACTTTCGTATTCGCACGATCGTACTGGATCGAGTGAGTGCCTTTCTGGCGGTCGAGTGGTCGTTGGGTTCGATCTCGATCTCAATTGGGGACCCGCTGGCCTTCGGACTCACTCTGCTGGCGGCCTTACTCCTCTCGCGGCTGATTCGTTTTTTCCTGAAGGAAGCCGTATTGCCCAAGGCCAACCTTCCCCGGGGCATCCCCTACGCGGTGACCCAGATCGTTCACTACACCATTCTCTCGCTGGGTTTCCTGATGGCGGTGGCGGCAGCCGGGTTCGGACTGGACCGCCTGGCCCTGCTGGCGGGAGCCTTCGGCGTGGGCATCGGATTCGGTCTCCAGAACGTTGTCAACAACTTCGTTTCAGGGATCATCTTACTGTTTGAGCGGCCGGTTCAAGTGGGCGACCTGATTGAACTGGGTAGCCTGATGGGGCATGTGCAACGAATCGGAATCCGCTCCAGTACCGTGAGAACCTTTGCCGGTGCGGAAGTGATCGTGCCCAACGGCGACCTCATTGCAAACCAGGTGGTGAACTGGAGTCTCTCCGATCAGCTGCGCCGTGTCGACATTCCGGTAGGGGTAGCCCATGGCTCGGATGCCGAGAGAGTTCAAGAGGTTCTTCTTGAAGTCGCCGCTTCACATCCGAATGTCTTGGACAATCCCGAACCGGCCTGCATCTTTACTGAGCTGGGTGAGAACTCTCTCCGATTTGAGGTCCGAGCCTGGACGCGGCTGGAGCATTTTCTGGGAGTCAAAAGCCAACTGGGTGTTGCCATTGACCAGGCCCTCCGGCGGGCCGGTGTTCAGATAGCTCTTCCCCAGCGTGATGTGCATCTTCGCTTCGACCAGATCGGGCAGGCTCCTGATCAGGAGCCTGATACTCCTGATAGCTCGGAGAAGTAGCTGCCGGAACTGGGAATTCAGAGTGGAGGCAAACAAGCCATGAAAATCAGGAGAGTTGTGACCGGACACAATGAGAAGGGTGACAGCAGGGTGAAGTGGAACAGCGAAATTGAAACTCGGCCCCGCAGACAGGGGCTGGAGCAGGCCGTGCTGTGGGCCACCGACAGCCTTCCTGTGCTGCTGACCGATGAAGATCCGGCCGCTTGGGATTTTGGAATCAGTTTGGACAATGGATCGGTGTTTCGCATCGTTCGATACGACACCGATGTAGGCGAAAATTGGCACCGCACAGACACCATTGATTACGGGATTGTGCTGTCCGGAGAGTTGTGGCTGCAACTGGAAGAAGAAGAGGTGCTACTCAAAGCCGGCGATGTCGTGGTCCAGAGGGGCACGACACACAGCTGGCAAAATCGTGGAACCGAACCGTGTATCATAGCCTTCATCCTGATAGCTACGGTGAGCTAGGAAGTAAGATAGACTCTAGCCCGGATTATGCATTAAAGGAGGCATTTTATGAGAAGAACCATGGGTTTATTTCTGCTGGTCGGCTTTGTAGTGTCGGCCGGATTCTTCTACGCTCCCCAAGGCGATTCTCATCTGGCCTATCCCTTTGAAGAGATTCCCAAACCGCGAGCGCCCTTGCTGCCTCGCATCACCTCGGCTCAACAGCTGGTCCCCTTCGCCAAGATCATTCTTCAGCGCGACTACATCGGTCAGCGATTGGGCTGGAGTATCAAAGGCGGGGAGCGGGTGCTTTTGATCGTCAACAACCGGATTCATCCCTGGGTGGTCGAGGCGTTGACTACCGCTCTTTACGAGTTGAAGTGTCCGGTGGAGGTTATTTTTCAGGAGCGCAAGCTGGTGCGCTGGAAGAGCGGAACCCAGGAATGGGCGGACGAAGCCCTGCGGCTCATCGAGCAGCGCCTGTCCGAGGATCTGAATACCCCGCCCGACAAACAGTATCCCTCCTGGTCCGGTAGCGGAACTCCCAGACCTCGAAACCCGGGCCTGCGCCTGACCGAAGAACAACTGAAGAAGTACGATGTGATCATTGGTCCTCAGTTGGGCCCCCGCAATCAGCCCGGTCTGATCTCCTCCCTGAGCTACATCGCCACACCGGAGTTGTTGGCCTCTCCCCGTATTCTCTTTCCCGGAGAGCTGATGGACTTCATGGAGCAGAAGATCTGGCAGGTTATCCGGGCGGCGGAAAGGGTTCGGGTCAGGGGAGTTCAGGGCACCGACTTCACCTTTACCTGGTTTCCGGAATGGTGGGAGATCGTGGAGGGGACCCACCCCAAGATCAGAAGCGGCGCCGATCAGAGCACCTTCAACACATTGCGCCCGGGCCGTTCCGAGTACGCGGTGTTCGCAGGACATTTGCTGCTTCACCCACGATATGGGGCGATCGAGGGGTCCGATGCCCATGGCGTGGTCGTGTCCCAGCAAGGAGATTGGGGCTTCATGTGGCCCCCGTTGGCGATTCACCTGAATCGAGGAGAGATCTCCGAGATCGAGCATGGCGGATTCTTTGGCGATTTCTGGAGGCGCTCCCTGGAACTGACCCAGGATGTCCAGTACCCGGGATTCAGCCGTCCCGGCACCGGCTGGATGGAAGAGTTTGCTCTGGGTACCAATCCCAAGGTCTTCGGACCCATGAGGGTCAAGGAACTTGAAGGGGTGGAGGGCCGAGACCCCGGGAGCATCAGCTGGTCCTATGCCCGGGACCGGTCGGGAGCGGTGCACGGTGGCTATGGAGTGCTGGGGTCCAAATGGTGGAACACCATCTACCAGATGCCGGCCGGACACTATCATCAGTTCTTCTTTTTCCTCGACTACGATGTGACCACCCGCGACGGCCGCACGGTCAGAGTGATGGACAAAGGCCATCTGACCTTTCTGGATGATCCGGAGGTGCGGGCCATGGCCGCCAGATACGGGGACCCCGATCAGCTCTTGCGGGAGGACTGGATTCCCGAAGTAACGCGCGAGGGGAAGATCCTCCGGCCCGAGACTCGGCTGATTCCTTACGATGAATGGCTGGCGCAGCTGCCCATCAAGCCCGATGATCCCCGGCTGATCTATCGAATTCCGGAGCAGTTGAAGAAGTTCTACGGCGAGGATCGGGTTCGTTACTATGACCCCGAGGAGTTCATGGAGTTTTACCGCAAGATTGGCCAGATTCCGGTGAAGAAAGTGGCTCGACAATAGTCTTGTTTTCCCATTAGTCGCATCGGCCGTGCGGACCACAGGCGAGGTGTATCACATTCATGACCAGTGGCAAGAATCTCCTGGCCATCATAGGTCCGGGATTGCTGGTGGCTGCTACCGGAGTGGGAGCCGGCGATCTGGCGACTGCAACCTTCACGGGCACGAAGCTGGGATTGGCGATTCTGTGGGCGGTTGTTCTGGGGGCCTTCTTCAAGTTTGTCCTCAATGAAGGATTGACTCGCTGGCAGTTGGCCACCGGGGACACCTTGCTGGAAGGGGTCGTGAACTACCTGGGGCGCCCAGCCCAATACAGTTTTCTGGTCTATCTGCTGGTCTGGAGCTTCATGGTGGCAGCCGCTCTGATGAGCGCCTGCGGTGTTGCTTTCCAGGCAATTCTTCCCCTGTTTGGTGAT
>JAUXKG010000265.1 GCA_030624355.1 Acidobacteriota bacterium | reverse complement strand
GTGCGATCCGTTGAATCATTGTCACAGACAACGATCCTGACAGAGCCTATGGAACCGGCCGCAAGACTGCAGCGTCGAACAACCTGACCCACCGCCCCCTCTTCATCACAGGCGGGAATCACAATCCCGATTTTCATCACATCGGTCCTGAGCCTTCATCCATCTCGTGGCCAGAACCCTCCATCTCCTGCGACTTGATGAATTCCGAGGGATTCTGGATGAAGGCCTTCTTCCCGTCGGGATGACCAAAGAGGTAAATACGGCCTTCGTGTACGGTAAACACGCCAGGCTTTCCCTCTATTTCACGCCCCATGCGTACGGGCGCCACTGGGCAGTAACCGCCGTTCTGGACAGCGTATTTATCGGGATTTGCTTGGAAGGTTTTCTTGTGTTCTGCGCTGGCAAACTGATACTTGTGCCCTTTGTGGCTGACAGCAAGATCCTGGCTGCCCTGCTCGTCCTTGCCCTGGACCAGCGAAACCGGGTCCAGTCCATCCAGCACCAAAACTGCCTCCGCTGAGCTTTCCTCCATGTGACTTCCTTCCATATGGCTCCCCTCATGGCTCCCCTCCATGGCACCGCTGCCTTCGTCCTGTCCCAGCAGCGGGAAGGTCAGACAAACCATTAGAGCGGCCCAGATCGAAACTCGGTTGCGATTCATGCGTTTTCTCCTTTCAGATATGGCTAGCACGGACTAGACATAATCCGTGCCAGGGCTACTAAGACACCCCCCTTCGATGGTAAGCGGGGCGTGCCTGTTCCTAAAAACTAACTCATAGACTAGAAAAACGGCCAGAAAGATCCAAAGAACTCCGTGTTCAATACCTCGAGTCACCTCCCACCAGGGAGAAGGATAATCGTGATATCGGTAAAAAAAACTCAAATAGTAAGCAGCGCTCACACCCGACAGCATCAAGCTGGCGCCCGAGACGGCCGACAGTCGAGGACGCAGGGGCAGCAAAGCCATCAAGGGAAGTGCATACCAGGGAAAAGGCGCCGGAATCAACAGAAACCAAATGAGCAGTACCCACTGAAAGTCCTCAACCAGGGAACCGATCGTTCCTTTTCCCCGAACCGAGGGGCGCAGGACGGCGAACAGGCCGATCATGGCCGCCGCAATCGTGCGGGGGTGTGAGGAAAGCAGAGACAGCACTGAAAATGCTCCGGCATTCATGGTCCAGCGATTGGCATAGACAAAAAGACCCTCAGAGAGACGATCAAATCCGACCCACAGGAACGGCAAAAATCCCAGGAACGAGATGAGCAGGGCGCTCACCACGAAGACCCAGGCGGACGATCCTCTCCCGGTCCGGCGCCGCAGGAAGAAAAAGCAGGCGGGAATCAGAACAATCGGGTAGAGCTTGGACAGAATAGCCATTCCCAGAGCCAGGCCTGAAAGAAGAGCCCACCCGATACCACCCTCCCGGTCCTGTCTGGCGAGGCCGGCAATTGCCGCAAGCACAAAGAGAGCCACCAGGACGTCGACATGGACTGAATTCACTACCTCCTTGAGAACCAGAGGGTTCCATAAGTACAACAGGACCCAGCCCACAGGAATGGTCAGCCGTTTCAAAAGCCCAACAAGCAGTAGAAAGACACCTAGATCCACCAGCAAAAGAGTCCACCGTTGCCCCATCCAGTTCCACGCTCCCAGCCAGGCTCCGAAAGCGAACGTCAGCTGGGCTGCCGGGGGATAGACGGTCGGGATTTCAGGATAACCGATGCGGGAGAACACACTGACTGCCTGTGGCTTTCTCAGCTCTCGTTGCAGTGATTCAGTGGCCAAATCGCTGACCACCAAAGGAGCATATTGATAAGGATTTGCCCCATGCAAAAGCACCTGTCCGTCTAGCACGTAACGATAGACATCGTTTTCCTGAATCAGATTCGAGGGGATCAGCACGACGCGAGCCAGCAAACCCACAACAACGATCAGGATCAGAGTTTTGGGGCCCGGATCCCTTCTGGCCAACAGGACAATCCCTGCCAGGAAAGAAACCCAGGCCAGCAGAAAAAGACCCAGAAATCCGATGATGGGTCGGTCAGCGTGGCCCTGGCCAAACTCAAACTGATAGCTGAGCAGCGTCCAGCCCAGACAGGACAACAAAAGACCCGTCCCCGCAATCAACCAGGCCGAACAGTCCTCAGTGCGATTCCTCACCATCGTCATTGTAGCAATGCAGGTCGCGGCCAACAGTAGACGGCGGCGCTGTTTGTCTCATAGCCGACAGTCTGGATCAAGCTTATCCATGAATCAGCAATGCAGCCAAGAGGGGAACCATGATTTCATGGTGACCGGTCAGCGCAATTCCTGTCCCTGTCTCCGAAACGGGTCGTTCCAAAACGTTCCTGCCCGGCCGGTAGTGCTGGATGAAGTCAAGATTGGCGGTAGTAAAGTTCTCCAGTTCGGACCCTGTGTTGCGAACAATCGAGACAGCCTTCAAGAACACTTCCGGAAGAATCACAGCTGAACCCAGGTTCAGATAGACTCCCCCATCGTGAAGAAAAGAAACCTGTTGAGTAAACACCCGAAAATCGATCAGCGAACCCTTTCCCAACGCCTCTCCCGAGGTGGTCGGGTGATTGTGGATGATGTCGGTTCCAATGGCAACATGCACTGAACACGGCAGATCCCTCTTGTAGGCCTGTAGCAGAAGAGACAGCTCAGGGTACTCCAGGCTGCTGCTCTCCAGCAGTCCACCTACCGACTCTCCGATCCCTTCTCCCCGGGCGGCACCCTGGGAAATAGCCTGGTTCAACCACTCTGCCGTCTCCCGGGCCATGCCGAAAGCACCACTGCCCAACTGCCCGTCCACCTCCTCAGAGGTGTGCCCGCAGAAAGCGATCTCAAAATCATGGATTATTCCGCTCCCGTTGGTGGCCAGGGCAGTTACAAAACTTCTCTCCATGAGGTCAATCAGAACGGGGCTGAGCCCAACCTTGATGACATGGCCTCCGAAGCCCCAGATGATGGCCTTCTCCTTGTCCCGGGCTGCCCGGATCCGGTCCACCAGGAGCCGTAGATTCTTGGCAGCCAGCAGGTCAGGTAGTGAGGCCGTCAGAGCTGAGATTGAATCTTCTTTCAGAGCCTGGGCAAACTGGCCCGTCTGTACTTTGCTTTCACGGGACCCCAGGGGATAGTCTCGAATCCCTTCAACCTTGAACTGTTTATGCTTAGACATGCTATGAACTGCCGAGGACTCGCTTCAGCGCCTGCCCGGTGTGAGATTTCCTGGAGCGTACCACCTTCTCGGGCGGACCCGCTACGACCACTCGGCCACCCCCTTTTCCACCCTCAGGACCCAGGTCAATCACCCAATCGGCACACTTGATTACTTCGAGGTTATGCTCCGTGATAATCACGGTGTTTTCACGATCGACCAGCCGATTGAGAATGTCAAGGAGCTTTTTCACATCCTCGAAATGCAATCCCGTAGTCGGCTCGTCCAGAATATAGAGAGTCTTCCCGGTGGCCTTTTTGCTGAGTTCCCGCGACAATTTCAAGCGCTGAGCTTCACCACCGGATAACGTGGTGGCCGACTGTCCTAACCGAATATAGCCCAGTCCCACGTCCAGCATTGTCTGGAGTTTGACCTGAATGCGTGGAACGTTCTCGAAGACCGGATAGGCCTCCTCGATACTCATGTCCAGGATGTCAGCGATGGAGAAGCCTTTGTATTTGATGGAAAGAGTCTCACGGTTGTAGCGTGCACCCTGGCAGGCTTCACAGGATACGTAAACATCGGGAAGAAAGTTCATCTCAATCTTGCGCAATCCGTCACCCTGACAGGTTTCACAACGTCCCCCTTTTATGTTGAAACTGAACCGGCCGACCCGATAACCGCGGACACGCGACTCAGGCAACAGGGTGAAGAGCTCGCGAATAGGGGTGAACAGGCCAGTATAGGTGGCCGGGTTGGAACGAGGAGTGCGGCCGATAGGCGACTGATCAATTTCAATCACCTTATCGATGTGCTCCATCCCCCGGATCTCACTGTGAAGACCCGGTTCCAGCGGGGAGCCGTACAGTTGACGAGAGAGTGAACGGTACAGGACCTCATCCACGAGAGACGACTTTCCCGATCCTGAAACTCCCGTCACCGCAATGAAGGTACTCAGTGGAAAGTCCACATCGATCTTCCTAAGATTGTTATGGCGCACTCCTAGTAATCGGATGGCTTTGCCGCTTCCCGGTCGACGCAGGGCAGGCACTGCAATCTTTCGACTTCCATTCAGGTAACTGGCGGTCAGCGACTGTTTGTTCTTGAGCAACTGGGAGAGGGTCCCTTTGGCTACCACACGCCCTCCCCCGACACCCGCCCCGGGCCCTAAGTCCACTACGTAATCGGCGTTCAGAATGGTGGCATCGTCATGTTCTACTACGATGATCGTATTTCCCAAATCCCGGAGTTCTTTGAGGGCCACCATCAGGTTGTGGGTGTCTCGAGCATGAAGACCGATGGAGGGTTCATCCAGGACATACAGAACCCCTTGCAGCTGGGAGCCGATCTGGGTCGCCAGGCGAACCCGCTGAGTCTCTCCCCCAGACAGCGAACCTGCGGTTCGATTCAGAGTCAGATAAGAGAGACCCAGATCGAGCATGAATCTCAGTCGATGGCGAATTTCTTGCAGCACCTGCCCGGCAATGGCCTCTTCTCTCGAAGAGAG
>JAUXKG010000328.1 GCA_030624355.1 Acidobacteriota bacterium | reverse complement strand
GCTCCCATCATGGTGGCTTTCCTCCTATTGGCAGTCACCTTCCCACCTCGCTAACACTCCCCCATCATCACTGTTGATTGAAAGAAGTCAAGGAATTTTCCCATCTAGGAGCCTATCGCGGCCAGGAAAAAATCCAGTCAGCCAGAGGATAGGCTAGAAGGATCGTGAATAGGGTACACAACAGCGCAAGAACCATTCCACCTTTAAACATGGTGGAGATTCGGACAAAGCCGCTTGCGAAGGGGATAGCGTTGATGGGCGTGGACAAAGGCAGTGCAAAGGCCCAAGCAGCGCCAAGCCCCAGGCACAAGGTCATGGCCACCGGGTTAATCCCTGAGTTCGGATCACTAGCAATAACGATGGCCACCGGAACAATGGCGCTCAGTGTGGCAAAGTTGGACGCGAAGTTCGTTAACAAGGCAATCACGACAATGCCCACAGGAACCAGGACATAGGGCTCAGAGATAGAATTCAATGCTCTCGAGAAAAAGAGGCCCAAACCTACCTCCTGGCTACTTAGAGCATTTCCAATGGCAAGCGCGCCGGCCACCAGCGCCAGTACTCCCCAGTGGATGCCCGCCACCGCCTGATCCCAGGTCATGGCAAACTCGCGCTCTCGCCAATTGATGGGTATGAGAAACAAAGCCACAGCTGCGAAAATGGCCACCACTGGCCAAGTCAGATAGGTTTGCAGCCAGTGCACCGCCTGATGATCATGTCCCACAAATAGGGGAAGCAGATCCGGCAGCATCCAAAAGGCCAAAGCTACCAAAAGTACAGCTGCCGAGATTTTCTCAGCGCGCTTCATCGACCCGAGTTTTGCTAACTCCTGGCGGGCGAAAGCAGAAGTGACCTGGATTTCACCGAGTTCAGGTCTAAGAACGAATTTGATGACCAAGAACATTGCGGCCATTGCGAGAATCATGACCGGTACACCAAACATCATCCAGTGAAGGAAACCTATCCTGTAATTGAGATCAGCCAAGATCCCGATGGTATACAAATGGGTAGCGGCTCCCACTGGAGTGGCAGTCCCACCGATGCTCCCGGCCCAGGGCACACAGATGAGAAGCGTCACACTAAAGCGACTGTGAGGGTCAATGTTCATGTCTTTAATGAAGCTGAGTGCTACCGACGTGAAAATGATTGTACAGACCGTATTGGAGGCTATGGCGCTAAGCAGGGCACAGGCTGACAGGAGTGCCACCATGAATCTCCAGGAGCTATTTCCAATGAACGGCCGCGAGACCATCCAGTAGGCAAACCTTTGGTTCAGACCGTGTATGTTCATTGCTTGACCAATGATGAAGGCACCGATCAAGAAAATGTTCACCCAACTAGCCCAGTAGCCAAAGGCGACCTGTGCCGGAAAGACCCCACAGACAACCAAAAGGCCAAGGGCCAGAAAACTGGTAGCCGGAATCGGTATCGTCTCCAAGATCCACCAGCAGATCACCCACAGAAAAATGCCCAGACTGCGCATCCCGACCTCCGGAACATCGGTTGGCGGCGGGAGCAGCAGCGCAATAACGAACAAGGCAGGACCCAGCAGAAAGCCGAGCAGCTTTTTCCCTCCTCTTCCAGGCAATTGGGCTCTTCCAGTTTCCGCACTAGCTCGCTCAGCAGGCAAACCAGGCTGCTGGATTGTTCCTTTTCCTGACTGGCCGTCCTGGTTTAAGGACACAGTAAGGTGGGATTCCAGGACAGCTGGGAGGTTGAACCTGGCCCCGACACTCCTGCTGGGCCTGGCAACCTCACCTGAAAGCCATGGTGGATGGGAGAATGGTGCATCACGGCCCTTCAGAAAATCTCAGGCCAGGAAAAAGTTAACAAAGCGTTCCTCCTCATGTCCACCACATAGATTTCCTTCTTCTCGGCGTTTAAGGCCACGCCTCGGGGACGCTTCAGCCCACTGTCCGGACCTTGGATGATGGCTTTGGGGGCAACATCTCCATGGTCCGTGTAATTCCAGACTCCAATGAAGGGGATCTGTCCACCTCCGCCGGTCTGAAACACTCTCGAATCTGTTATTGCCGCAATGATCTGCTTGCGTGGAGGATAAACTCGCACTGCTTGAACGGCACCGATATCCGCTTTGGGACCCGTAATGATCGTCTTCGGTGGGACGTCTCCCTGGTCCGTGCGGTTGAAGACCATCAGAGCTGGCGGATCGATGTTCCCGACCACTAGCAAATCATTGACTGGGTCCACAGCCAAACGATTCGGTTTCAATTGCGTCTTCGGCCCGTAGAGAATCCGCAAGGGAGCGATATTACCATTCCCATCTCGGGGGAACACCAGAACCGCACCCAGATTCCTCAGGGGAACAAAGACCTCGTTATGGATAGGATCCACTGCCAGTGTGTCGGGACGGTTCAGGTAGGTTTTGGAACCCTGAATGACCCGAAGCGGAGGTTCTTCCCCACTCGCGTTGGCGGAGAAAAACAAAATAGCTTCGGCAAAAGGATTGGTGACCACAATTTCGTCGTGCACCTCATCATAGACGACACCGTGCATGGTCCGGCCCAACCCGGTCGCCTGCCCTTCGATGGCCTGCAAAGGCTCTGCATTGCCGTTCGCCAACCTGGCGAAGGCCGCAATCCGCGGATGGCTCACTCAGTTTGGAACCAGAATCTGCTCCCGGACAGAGTCGTAAGCCACAGCCCCGGGATTTCCTATCCCCGGGAGCGGGGCATTGGGAGGAGCACTGCGAATGGTCCGCAGCGGTGCCGTGTTGCCTTGTGCCGTCCGGGCATAGACGGTGGCCGTGTGGTTACCCCAGTTGGAGGCCCAGATTTCATTGTGCCTGGTGTCTATGAACACTCCACTGGGGTTCTTCAGGCCTGTGGCGGGACCCTTGATCACCCGTGAAGGCGCCGCGTTGCCCTGGGCAGTTCGACTGAAGATCAAAAGGGAGTTCCCTCCATCGTTTGCTACAGCGATCTCATCGTGCTCCGAGTCCACGTAGATTCCCAAGGGTAAGTTCAGCTGAGTGTTAGGCCCCTGAATGACACGAAGAGGAGCCACATCGCCATTTCCGGTTCTGGAATAGACTCTTATCGAAGGGGACTCATATCGACCCGTGGAAGGAATCAGGGGCAGCTCTTGTCCCTCCACATACCAAGCTCCGCTCTGGCCGGCTGTGGTCGCGTGCCAGGAACCATGGTTCGTCACCAATAGCTCATCGTTGGTGCTGTCAATGACCACTCCGTGGGGATCCGCCAACCCCGTCTTGGGGCCTTGCATGATCCGCAAAGGACTTTCCTCACCCTGCGCCTCCCTCCGGTAGATGGCAACCTTATTAATGTGTTGGATGGTAATCGCCACCTCATTGTGATCTAGATCCAGGCCCACACCCCAAGCGCCATGATCCACTTTCAACTCTCTCAGCGGCTCGACATCGCCCTCTTGCTCATGGGAGAACACCAACATGTTGTCCATCGTGTCGTTGTTGACCGTATACATTTCCCGCCTCATGGGGTCGATGGCTACTCCACAGACGAACTCTATCTTGGTCTTCTCTCCCCCCAGCCTGCGACGCGGCTCGGCAATCCCGCTCTGGTCGATGGCACGGTGGTAGACCAAGAGATTGAAGCGATTTTCATCACTGACCAGCACTTCATCATTTACCGGGTCCACCGCGATATTGGTAAAGACTGAGTAAGGGTCTTGTACGACGCGAATCGGGGCCCTATCCCTGCGCACAGACTGAAAAGAAGACAAACCGATAACCAGGATTACCGCAGCCAGAGTGATGGTTACTACATATGAGGTCTTCCTTCTTCTTCCCTCATGGGAGATTGAGTTCAACATCAGTCACCTCCTTCTTCTCTTGCCCAAATTTGTTATCCGTACTCGCCATTGGTGCCAGACGAGCATGTTGCTCCTGGCGATTTAAAAAGTCTCAGCCCCAGCGCTCCACTGTCTGCAACGAGATTTCCGGTTCCTCGCGATAGAGCCCAAACACCTCCAGAATCG
>JAUXKG010000255.1 GCA_030624355.1 Acidobacteriota bacterium | reverse complement strand
CACAGCTGGTTGGGCCTGCAGCCCACCCAGCTGTCTGAGTGGCTTGAGCAGGCAGGCTTCAACCAGGTTGAACTGGATCCGACTTCTAAACACGACCCGAGGCCTTTTCGCACTCTGATTGCGACCGGAGTCAAATAGCACCAACACAGGGAGACATCATGTCTGCAAAGCATACCCGACTGCTCGAAGCGCTTGAAGAACGGATCCTTGTTCTGGATGGAGCAATGGGGACTTCTATCCAAGCTGTCGAATTGAGCGCGGAAGATTTTGGTGGACCTTCCCTTGAAGGCTGTAATGAGCAGCTCGTCCTGACTCGGCCGGATGTAATTAGCGAAATTCATCACTCATTTCTTCAGGCGGGGGCCGACATCATTGAGACAAACACCTTCGGCAGCACCGATCTGGTCCTGGCGGAATACAATCTGCAGGACCAGGCTCAAGACATTACCCTCCGGGCGGCTCAACTGGCAAGAGATTCGGCCGATGAGTTCAGCACACCTGATCAGCCCCGATTTGTAGCCGGCTCCATGGGCCCAACTACCAAAGCAATCTCGGTCACAGGTGGAGTAACCTTCGAAGAGCTAATTCACACTTTCCGCGGTCAGGCTCGATGCTTGATCGAAGGGGGCGTAGATTACTTGCTTCTTGAGACGTGCCAGGACACACGCAACGTTAAAGCGGGTCTGCTTGGAATCGAGGAGGCCTTCCAGGAGTTACAGCAAGAGATTCCCATTGCAATATCGGCCACAGTTGAAGCCACAGGGACCATGCTGGCCGGTCAAGGGGTAGAGGCTTTGGTGAGCAGCCTTGAACACTGCTCGCTTCTTTATCTAGGACTGAACTGCGCCACCGGCCCCGAATTCATGACCGATCACATTCGGGCCCTGGCTGAACTAGCCAAGACACGAGTGGCTTGCGTTCCCAATGCGGGACTACCCGATGAAGACGGAAATTACCTGGAAACTCCTCAGATGGTCAGCACTGTTCTCGACCGCTTCATCCAGGAGGGCTGGCTTAATCTGGCGGGAGGCTGTTGCGGCACTACTCCCGCTTATATCCTGGCTTTGGCCACTATCACCAAAGGTCACTCTCCCCGGCCTGTCCCTTCATACAACCGCACCTTCGTATCCGGTATTGAGAACCTGGAGATCGAGGAATCGAACCGTCCTATTTTGGTGGGAGAACGTACCAACGTCTTGGGGAGCCGCCTGTTCAAGAGATTGATTGCGGAGGAAAGACTCGATGAGGCAAGTGATATCGGTCGCCGGCAGGTCAAGAGTGGCGCTCATATAATCGACGTCTGCCTGCAAGACCCGGACCGTGATGAGGTCGCTGACATCCACAATTTTCTTAGTCACCTCACTAAGAAGGTAAAAGTGCCCTTGATGATCGACTCGACCGATTCCAAAGTCATGGAGACTGCTCTGACCTATTGCCAGGGCAAGGCGATACTGAACTCCGTCAATCTGGAAGACGGAGAAGATCGCTTTCAAGAAGTGGTCCCTCTTTGTAAGAAATTCGGCGCTGCTCTGGTGGTCGGAACAATTGATGAAGACAGGGAACAGGGAATGGCAGTAACGCGCGAGCGCAAGCTCGAGGTGGCCCGGAGATCCTATGACCTGCTGGTTAACAAGTATGGAGTGCCTGCCACGGACATTATCTATGACCCCCTGGTCTTCCCCTGTGCTACAGGAGACAAAAACTATCAAGGGTCCGCTCTGGAAACCATTGAAGGCGTTCGTCTGATTAAAGAAGCTCTTCCCCTTTGCAAAACCATTCTGGGAGTCAGTAATGTCTCGTTCGGACTCCCTCCAAGCGGCCGAGAAGTACTCAACTCCATTTTTCTCCACCACTGCATCCAAGCAGGGCTTGACATGGCCATTGTCAACAGCGAAAAACTGGAGCGCTATCCTTCTATTCCTGATGAGGAAAAGAAACTGGCCGAAGCATTGTTGTTTGAGCCCACACAAGAAACCATTGCAGCCTTTGCGGATCATTTTCGGGATGCCTCCAGCCGGATCAAGAAAGATGTATCCAAACTCCCGCTGGATGACCGACTGGCCAACTATATCGTGGAGGGTAGCAGGGACGGGCTGGTTGAAGACCTTACCTTGAAGCTTGAAGAAATGACTCCTCTGGATATCATCAACGGCCCCTTAATGACCGGGATGGATGAAGTGGGTCGCCTCTTCAATAACAATGACCTGATCGTTGCAGAGGTCCTTCAGAGTGCAGAGGCAATGAAGGCAGCCGTCGACCATCTGGAACAATTCATGGACAGAACGGACTCGTCCAAAAAGGGGACGATTATCCTGGCAACGGTAAAGGGAGATGTCCATGACATCGGAAAGAACTTGGTCGACATCATTCTCACCAACAATGGCTATCAGGTCAACAATCTGGGGATCAAGGTCCCTCCTCACGACCTGCTCGAAGCGATCCGCCGATATCGTCCGGATGTCATCGGTCTCTCGGGACTACTGGTCAAGTCGGCACAACAAATGGTCGTTACCGTGTCGGAACTGACCCAAGCCGGAGAGCATCCTCCTTTGATGGTGGGTGGTGCCGCACTGACTAACAGCTTTACGCGCTTGCGAATAGCCCCAGAATACGGCGGAGTCGTCACCTACGCAAAGGATGCAATGGAGGGGCTTGGACTGGCTGCTCAGCTAATCGATCCCGCCAAACGTGAGCTTCTGGAAAAAAAACTGACAAAAGAATCGGAGCGACTTTCCCAGCGCCGGAGGAGTCAAGAAAAGCCAAAATCAACTTCGACCTCTCGCTCGGACTCAGTTGAACTCTTGTCTGAGGTTCCTCAGGCACCTGACTTTGAACGCCACGTCCTGAAAAACATCAACCTGGACGAAGTTTGGGGCTTCCTGAATCCAACCATGCTCTACGGCAAGCACATGGGATTGAAGGGCCGCGTCTCGCAAAGACTGAAGGAGGGGGATGAAAAGGCAACAAAACTCAAGGAACTGTTCGAGGAACTCAAGGCGGACTGCCGGCAGGATTTGATGAAGGCTCACGCCGTGTGGCAATTTTTCCCGGCGGAAAGTGAAGGAAATAGGCTTTCTCTGTTCCAACACGACAACAGCAAAGTCATTACCACATTCGAGTTTCCTAGGCAGGCTCGAGGTCAGCAACTTTGTCTGGCAGACTACCTGAGACAAAAAGGATCTTCCGATCGAGACTCGATCTGTCTTTTCGCCGTCACAGCAGGAGAAGGAATCAGAAAGCTGGCCGAGCAATACAAGGATCAGGGCCTGTATCTCAGAAGCCATGCCATCCAGGCGCTGGCCATTGAAACGGCGGAGGCGCTAGCCGAGTGGTTACATACCAAGCTGCGCGGCCAATGGGGCTTTCCGGATCCTCCAGACATCACTATAAGAGAGCGGTTTCAGGCGCGCTACCGGGGCAAACGGTATTCCTTCGGCTATCCTGCCTGCCCCGACCTGGATGATCAGAAAAAGCTCTGGAATCTGATTCAACCCACAGATATCGGAATCGAACTGACAGAGGAGTGCATGATGGATCCGGAAGCTTCAGTGAGTGCCATCGTCCTTCATCATCCGGCCGCCAAGTACTTGTCCGTGTGACCTGAAGTGGTCACAACAAATTCGAATTTTGACTGGCGACTGACCTCCCTGTTTCCTCCGTTTGAAGTCTCTCAAAAAGTCAAATTTGAGCCTGTGATTGTCCGTTGACTTCTATCAAAGGACAACCTATGATCGGAGCGTCCTCCCCGGAGAAAATGAGGTGACCCGTCAAGGTGAGACAGCAGCATCTTCAAGTTCGAGCGAAAGAATGAACAAGCGGATCTACTCGACTCGGGAACTAGCTCAGATCTGGAACGTGAGTGAGTCCACCATCAAACGATGGGCCGATAGAGGTGAGCTTTGCTGCTATCGCACCCCCGGCGGACACCGAAAGTTCCACCTTCAAGACATCTGTAACTTCCAGAAACAAAGAGGGTTTGAAGCCACTGGTCTCTTGACGACTGAAAAGTGGGAGGACCCTGAAATTGAAGAGGCACTGAATCGCAAACGATTCGACAAGGTTCGCCAGCTCATTCACTACCTGGCTCTGCAGAACCAGCGTAGTCGCGTCCGAGATCTTATGGAACGCCTCTACATGAGGGGCATGGGACTTGCGGATCTCTACGATGAGGTTCTCATTCCGATCGTGGAGAGAGGCCAGCAGGAGCTTGAGATCGAGGAGATCTCTATCGGCCAGGAAAAGCTCCTCAGAAACAACCTGGAAGAGGCCATGTCAATCTTGTTTCCAGAATTGATTCGGCGCCGTCAAAGTGGAAGAACGGGGCTGTGCGGGGCTCCTGACGATCCCTGTCGGATATCAGTAAATGCCCTGTCCCGAATCATGGAGGTTGAAGGTTGGGATTGCCTGAATCTCGGCAGCAGGGTGCCTTGTACCGTGATGGCTGAGATGGTTGATGAGGAACCTGTGAACTTGGTTTGCGTAGCCTGCGCAGAATCAGACACCTTGAACTCTGACGATTTTGAAACTCTGGCTGAGGTCGCCGGCCATCACCGCATACCACTCGTTCTCGTGGGCAACGCTTTTACTGATCCTCAAGTCAGGAAGGAACTCTCTCACGACGACTACTTTCCAGACTTTCGCTCCTTTCAGAGTTATCTGATCCATCTATCATCCCGTTAGACCTGGGCCAGTTTCTTAACCAAATCCTGATACAACTGGACAGCTTCAGCCAGTTCCTGTTTGGACACTTTCT
>JAUXKG010000198.1 GCA_030624355.1 Acidobacteriota bacterium | reverse complement strand
GCAACGAAGGGCACCGCAGGCGTACTCGTGCAGTACGCCGAGGAGCCCAAGGCAGCACAACACAGTCAACGTGGATGATTGCGGCACTGCAGTAGACAACTTATGCATAACCCGGGCTAGTTATCCGCAGGTTCCTTGCCAGTCAAAGGTCGTTGATTCTGTCGATCAATTGTCTGAGACGGCCAAAATCGCGGTGATTGAAGGACAGACTCAACCGAGGAAGCTCCAGTCGATCAGGCTCGTTATGTTCTTCCGGAAACGGCCCACAGGATTCGATGACACCATCGACAAGAATATCCTGAAATTCCCGGTTCAGGACTTGAATGGAATCTTCCGGCAGGGCTTCCTTTAGTCGCAGCACCAGCTTGCGTCGCCGATCGACATAACGGGAAGAATGGTAGCGGTGGTAAAACTTTTGAAGCTCGAGACAGGCTTCATCGACATCGTCGGTAATCAGGAAAAGGGCTTCGTCCTGGGGTGAGACATACCCCTTGTCGAACAGCTGCTCTCGAAAAAACCGGTGCCAGCCCTTCCAATAGCTTCCCCCCGGGGCATCCAGCATGACGATGGGCGTTGGTTCGCTCCGACCCGTCTGGACCAGGGTCAGTGACTCGAACCCTTCATCCTGGGTACCAAATCCGCCGGGCATCAAAACAATGGCTTTCGATTCCTTCACAAAAAAGAGCTTTCGGGTGAAGAAAAATCGAAAGTTGATGAGCTTCCTGTCCCCCTGTATGGTCTGGTTGGCTCCTTGCTCGAAAGGAAGCTGGATGTTCAAACCGAAACTCTTTTCCCTTCCGGCCCCCTGCAGACCGGCCGCCATTATTCCCGGGCCCGCACCTGTAATCACCATGTACCCGGCTTCAGCCATCCTTCGACCCAGTTCCAAGGCAGCTTGAAATTCAGGATCCGCTGGCTGGGACCTGGCTGAGCCAAAAATACTGACTTTGGGAACATCTCGATAGAGAGCAAAGACTTTGAAGGCGTAACGGAGCTCCTTGATAGCGGTCCTGAGAATCTTCAGATCGCCACGATCGGACTCCTGGCGGGCCAGCTTAACGCCGGTCACAAAGATTTCCCGTATCAGGTCCAGATTGGGATAAGGCTGGAGCTCTTCCAGAAAACTGTCAATTCTTCCGGCCAACTCCTCGTCACTCACATCGTAGGAAGGAGAAGGTACGCTGTCTGAACCGTCACTCGATCTCACACCAGACCTCCCGATCAACAAGTCTATAATACAAACTGATTGTGCACCGAAGTTCGAGTTCGCCGCATACTACCGTTTGAGACATCGTGGCCCGGGCCCGCAGTTGACCTCTGTCCCCCAATACACCAAGCGCAGGAGTCCCGTTCCCTCGGTTTGGCTGGGTAAACCAACCTCGTCCTGCTATCTATAACTGTTTAATCTGCAATGTCACCGTTGACTCTCAATCGACTTCACACTAGATTGTTTCCTTCATGCGTTTGTTCATAGTAGCCTCGATCGCCTCGACCTTGCCAGCCATCATCATGCGCTGGCTTCACATCGAGAGCGATCCGCGTCTGGGCGCAATGATTTTTGGAATCGGAATCTTCGGAGCAGCCTTTATGTTGTCCTGGGCGGCCGAGGTGGCTCAGTTGGATATCTCCAGAGGCCTGGCGCTGGCGATTCTGGCCTTGATAGCCATTTTGCCGGAGTACGCCGTAGACCTTTATTTTGCCTGGGTGGCGGCCTATGAACCCGCCTATTCTTCTTACGCCACCGCCAATATGACGGGGGCCAATCGCCTGCTGGTGGGAGGGGGGTGGCCCTTTATCGTTCTTCTCTTCTGCCTTAAATTCGGCAAGTCGGAAATCCGATTGGAAACCACCAATCGCGCTGAAATCTCCTATCTCCTGGTGGCCACGCTGTACGCTTTTACCATTCCCGTGAAGGGAAGCCTGGCCTTGATCGATTTCGTTATCCTGGCATCGATCTTTGCCTGCTATGTCTGGCGGACCGCCGTCATGGAAGTCGAAGAACCACACCTGGTGGGACCGGCCCGCCTGATCGCCAGCTTGTCGAAAGGGAAGCGTCGCTCGGTGAATGTGTGCCTCTTTCTGTTCGCGGCCTTTGCCATCTTCTCCTGCGCTGAGCCTTTTGCAGAGGCCTTGATCGCGTCAGGGAAGGTACTGGGCATCGATGAGTATTTCTTGGTCCAGTGGCTGGCACCTCTGGCCTCAGAAGCACCCGAGTTTATAATCGCCGCACTCTGGACTCTGAGAGGTCAGGCCCCGGCTGCCATCGGGGCCTTGATCTCTTCCACCGTCAATCAGTGGACGCTGCTGGTCGGTACCATTCCGGTTGTCTACAGCATCAGCAGCGGAGCCGTCAGACAGATGGTTCTGGACACCCGCCAACAGCAGGAAATCTTTCTCACCGCCTCTCAGTCGATCCTGGCAGTGGTGATTCTGATGAACCTGCGGATGAACTTATGGGAATCGGCGGCACTGTTTTTTCTTTTCGCAAGCCAACTGATCTTTCCCGGAATTCGAATCGAGGTGGGCGTCCTGTTCCTTATTCTGGCAGCTATTCTGATGTTTCGGAGGACCAAGGATGTTGGTCCTCTGTTGAGGGAAGGCCTGTTGATCCCCAAGAAGCGGTGAAGGTCTGCTCCTGCTGGAAACAGCCCACAAAACCCGGAGACCGGTTCAAGGCTTGCTTCACTGTCCGGAGCTTTTCTACCCTTCATCTCCAAGACTGGCCAGGATCTCTTCGGGGGTCACGGCAGCCGTTCCCAGTTTACCGATGACTATGCCAGCCGCGTGGTTGGCCAGAATGGCGGCCTGGCGCACTGAAGCTCCCGCTGCCACCGCCAGAGTCAGAGAGGCCACCACCGTGTCTCCCGCTCCAGTCACATCGAAGACCTCTCGAGCAACGGTGGGAATGTGAGAAAAACTGTCAGACTCGAACAGCGTCATTCCCTCTTCCCCGCGAGTGACCAGAAGATAGTCCAACCCCGCCGTTGCCAGCAGGTGCTGACCGGCCTGAACCAGAGAAGGTTCATCTACAATCTCGGCTCCTGAGGCCCGCCCAGCCTCATCCATATTGGGAGTAATGACAGAGGCC
Organism: Acidobacteriota bacterium; assembly: GCA_030624355.1. Lineage (GTDB taxonomy): Bacteria > Acidobacteriota > UBA6911 > RPQK01 > JADFOI01 > JAUXKG01. The sequence goes on along the minus strand of JAUXKG010000198.1, from coordinate 2,391 downwards.
CCGTGATAAGCAGAGAAATCGTCCAACTTGGGATCTACAGCTACAAACTTTTCCTGTTGCCGGCATTCCTTAACGAGATCCTGAACCAGCGGCGCATGCAACACTCCCTTTGAATAGTCCGAGAGAATCACTCCCTTCACCTGTTCGAAACAGCTGGCACAAAGCTTGGCAAACCTTTCCCGGAGCGCTCCATCCAGGGGGACCGTGCTCTCCCGGTCAGTTCGACACACCTGCTGTTGATGGGCCAAGATGCGAGTCTTGATGGTGGTCATCCGGTTCTCGTCTTGAACAACCGAGTCCGTGGCAATGCCCTGGTTCTCCAGTTCCTCAATCAACTGGCGTCCCGCCTCATCCCGACCCAAAAGCCCGACTAGAATGGGTTGAGCCCCCAGAGCGGCCAGATTGGCCGCCACATTGGCGGCACCTCCCAGATGAACTGTTTCTCTGGTGACTTCAACGACCGGCACGGGTGCTTCCGGGGAAATTCGCTTCACACGACCCCACACGAACTGGTCCAGGATAAGATCGCCGACTACCAGAATTGGCTGACCTGAAAAGCGGTCCACAATCTGGGTAAGCTGATCTGTTCTGCTAGTCATAAACAACCTGGAGGCTAATTCTACTGGATTTCAAAGAACAGAGCACCCTGCACAATGCGGAATAGTGGGGAAGAAAGCCGCACCTTTCGCACCCTCCCATCCGGTGGTCTCACACCAGACGCTAGCTGAATTGTCTCTCGATCGACAGGTCTGACGAGCGGCCGCGACTTGCCACGTAGCCTAGATACGCTCTCCTGACTCGGCTTCCGTGAACTCCGGAGGTCTGACCGTGCTATCGCCTGAAGGTTTCGCTCTCCGGCACCTCACGCTCTTTCTCCAACAGCCTCCGCTGGGTCTCCCGATCCGGGACGGCCACCCCGTCAGCATAGGCCGCACAAAAAGCAAGCGCCCGCTCCTTGGCCTCCTCCCGGATCTCCCCTCGCACCGAGGCAAAGAGTTGGCTGAACTCGAGGGCCGCGATGCGCTCCTGGATGATGCGGAACTCCTCCCGCGTATAGGGAACCTGCCGGGGAGTGCTCTTCCAGGCACTCAGCTCTCCGGAGCCGGGCGAGACCATGAGGGTGTCTCCCGTGAACAGGATCCTGCCGTGCCGCAGGTAGAGCAGGCAGAGGCCCCCCTCGAACTGGGCGGGGATGTGATGTACGGTGGTCTCATCGTCCAATGCCAGCGTGGGGGCATCGAAGTACTCGACGTTGGGATAGCCCGTGGGCCACTCCCGATCCGTCAGGTGCATTCGGATGGGGGCTCCGAATCGGGTGGAGAACTCGTCCATGGCTCCGTAGTAATGGGGGTGGGACAGGATGATGGTCCGCAGGCCGCCCTGGGCGGTGACCCACGCCTCAGCGTCCGGCGTCAACAAGGGCTGCATGTCCATGAGGAGATTCCCGGCCGGCCGGCGAATGAAGTAGGCGTAATGGCGGATACCAAGATCGGGACGGACGTAGAGTCTCCAGATGTCCTCTTCCAGCTGATGAATTTCCGTGTGATGAGACGGTCGGAGATCATCCGGTGGGATGTATCGCTCCCGCGCCTCCGGCTCGGGAACATTGCGGAGAGTACAAATCCTGCATGCGGGGGACTCTCCGTCTTCCACGAACACCCGGTTGCCGCAGAACGTGCAAATCAGAGGAAATCGTGACATGGCATAGGGTCTCGTGCATTGCTCGGCGCACTCTGATTATAGATCGTCCCTGACAGATCGACTACATTACTAGTCATAACAACCTGGAGACTAATTCTACTGGATTTTATCGAATAGCACCTGGCAGAGTGGGAAATAGTGCGGAAGTAAGCCGCACCTTCCGCACCCTATACGCACCCAGATTATCCTCTGATTAACAAAGGGGGAATACCTCCAATTCGGACCGGCAAAATCTTTGGGGTAGTCTTACAAAAAACCTGTGTCACAAGTGGGGGGCCTACGTCTTTACCGACTTCCTGACCAGTGAACCTCCGGCACAAACCCCCGGCACGGACTTTGTAACGACGACATCTCTGAGCTGGGATTTCCCCTGAAGAACGGCCCTCTGCGGGTTGTACGAAGGTTGGGGACAACGAGGAACCCTGGCCTAACCCACTATCTTGACAAATTTCGGTGTGTCGGTGTAATTATCCATAGGGGGGCAATCTGGAGTTTCGGGTAACTCCTTCTCGCATCAGTTTGAGAACAATCGCCAAAAAACCCTACCAGCCTGAAGAGGAGAAAATAATGAACAATGTAAAAACCTTGATTCTAGCTTCGCTGCTGCTGGCAGTGCCAACCACTGTCCTGTGGGCTCAGGAACCGAAGCTGCAGGCTCCCAAGCAACAGGCAGCCATTTCGGAAGAAGAG
>JAUXKG010000331.1 GCA_030624355.1 Acidobacteriota bacterium | reverse complement strand
GTAGGGCTGTACGCGTGTTGGCAGAATGTCCTGTTCCCAGCTTCCGGCTGGCAGGCTGATTCCTTCGAGTTGTTGCAGAGTCCTATGAAGAGCCGCCTCACCCTGGCCGGGGTCATGAAAACCATGCCAAAGAAACAGAAAACACATGTAGTCAGCGGTCGTTACCGGTGCTATCTCACTTCGCAGTCGTTTCAAGGTGTAACGGTGAACGCGGGACAACAGCCGGCGCTCACACCATTCGGTTCTGTCAGCCCCGGGAGTGAAGCTACCCTGGATGACAAAGCCCTCCTGTTGCAAGGCCACCAAGGCTTGCTCGATTTCGACTGAATCAAATCCCAATGGTTCAGCCAGCTGCCTCTCGCTGACGGGACCCACCCCTTCCAGACGACTGCGTGTCAACTCGGTCAAGGCAACAGAACGATTGATTCCGGAAGCGCTCTCGGTCGCTTCAATCTCGGAAGAAAGTGTTGTTTTCGTGAAGAGTGCCTGCAGGTGATGCAGGCGCTCGGCTGCGACCCACAGGCGTTGACCCTCCGGTGTTGTCAATACCGTGGCCCGTTTCGTTTCTTGCAGGGATTTCATGAGGGGGACCCAGCCAGGAACAGGTCCGTTGCGCGGTTTGGACAAAGGTCCTCGCTCCCCTTCTTCCTCAGTCATGAATCCGAGGATATTGAGCGCGTCGTGCAGCTCATCGGCATCGCGGGCATCAGGCCAAGCCTCTTCGTACACCCTTTGAATGGCTTCGGGATTGAGACGGCCGATGTCGGAGGCGCTTTGCGGGTCAACGAAGCGATGCTGGTGCACAGCCAGCGTGCGGCGTTCCTCAGCTGGTGCATCATCGAGGAAGGCATAGGGCCGGGCATTGAGAATTTCTAAAGCCAGAGGGGAAGGGCTGGTAAGGTCACGGGCAACGATCTCAATCTGGTTTTGTTCAATATTCTGCAGCAGTCGGATCAGACCGTCGATATCCATCAGTTCGTGTAAACAGTCGTACAAGACCTGGTTGACCAGTGGATGGTCGGGTACTTCGCGATCACCCTCTATGTTCTCGAAGCAGGCCAGTTGATCCGGGAAGACCAGCGCTATTAGGTCTTCGGCATCATTGCGCTGAAACGGAGCAGGCACTCTCTTTCCGGCCCGGTTGCGTGGTACAGCCAGCGACGTATTGGCCACCCAGCGCCAGCGCGTCGGGAAGACCGGCGCATCCAGAAGGGCTTGCACCAGTATTTCTTTGACATTGGCTGCCTTGAGATAATGAGCGGGGTCCTCCAAGGGAAAGCTGTGGGTGGGGCCGAGCGATAGGATCAGATTATCTTCTGTCGCAGCGGCCTGCAATTCGAAGTTGAAGCGGCGGCAAAAGCGTTTGCGCAGCGCCAGGCCCCAGGCTCGATTAATGCGGGAACCAAACGGAGAGTGAATCACAAAATGAAAGTCACCGGTTTCATCAAAAAAACGCTCAAAGACAAGCTGCTGCCGGGTCGGAATAACGGACAGAGCGATTTTTGCCGCGGCCAGGTACTCTACCAGTTGAGTGGCAGCAGCGGGAGGTAAATGCAGCCGATCTGCAGCATACTTTAATGCCTCGGTTTGACCCTGTTCGAGTCTCTCATTCATTTCCGCACGCAGCCGTGAGACGGAATAAGAGAGTTCATCGCTGCGCCCCGGTGCTTCGCCAAACCAAAAAGGAATATTGGGCGGCTGACCCTTGGCGTCTTCGACGAACACTCGTCCCTTTTCGATCTTGAGCATCCGATAGGACGTGTTGCCCAACTGAAAGATGTCGCCGGGCAGACTTTCAAAGGCGAAGTCTTCGTTAAGAGTGCCAATAAAAATCCCTTCCGGTTGCAGGACCACGTCATAGTCGAATTGGTCGGGAATGGTGCCGCCATTGGTCAGTGCGGTCAGCCTTGCACCGCGTCGTGGACGCAGCCGGCCGTGTACTGCATCGCGATGAAGCCAGGCATGACGCCGGCCTCGTCGGGTGTGAAAACCGTCACTTAGCATTCTGACGACATCGGTAAACTGGGTGTGACTCAAGCGGCGATAGGGCCAGGCTTGTTTGAAGCACTGGAACAACTCTTCTTCATTCCACTCCTGACTGGCGACCTCAGCAACAATCTGTTGGGCCAGTGCATCGAGAGGATGATCGGGGATGGGAATGCGATCCAGTTCATCCCGCTGAATCGCATCCAGCAGAGCGGTACATTCCACCAGATCGTCACGTGATAGTGGGAACAGGCGTCCTTTGGGCACGGCGCTGATCTGGTGACCGGAACGCCCAACCCGTTGCAACAGGGTGGAGATGGCATGGGGTGAACCGAGCTGGCAGACCAGATCCACATCCCCGATATCAATTCCCAACTCCAGCGAGGCAGTGGCTACTAACGCCTTGAGACTGCCTTGCTTGAGCCGCTGTTCAGCTTCGAAACGATGCTCCTTGGCCAGACTTCCGTGGTGGGCTGTGACCGCGTCTTCGCCCAGCCGTTCGGCCAAGGCAGCTGAGGCCCGTTCGGCCAGGCGACGTGTGTTCACAAAGATCAGCGTGGTTTGATGTTCTTCGATCAAAGACTCGAGTCGATCGTAGATTTCGCCCCAGACCTCGTTGGCCATGATGGCTTCCAACGGCGAGCCGGTTACTTCGATCTGAATATCACGTTCTCTGACGTGACCGATATCGATGATGGTGCAGTGCTCGTCTTGGTCGCCGGTGAGGTAGCGGGCCATTTCGCCGATGGGCTTCTGGGTGGCGGAGAGGCCTATGCGCACCGGCCGTTCTGAAGTCAAGGCAGCGAGGCGCTCCAGCGACAGAGTCAGGTGCGCGCCCCGTTTATTGCCCGCCAAAGCATGGATTTCATCAACAATGACACTCTTGACCGTGCCCAACATTTTGCGTCCGGAGTCTGAGGTGAGCAGGATGTAGAGTGATTCAGGTGTGGTCACCAGGATGTGGGGAGGGGTGCGTGTCATCGCTCTGCGTTCCCCCTGCGATGTATCACCGGTACGCACTTGTGCCCGAATGGGTACATCGGGCAGGCCTGATTCCAGTAAGGCGGTGCCAATCCCGTTTAGTGGCAGTTCCAGATTTTTGTGAATGTCATTGGACAGGGCCTTGAGGGGAGACACATAGAGCACTCGTGTTTCGTCAGGCAGATCGTCCTCCAGACCCTGCTGTACAAGCTGATCGATGGCAGCCAGGAATGCAGCCAGGGTCTTTCCTGCACCGGTGGGTGCGGCAAGAAGTACGGGCCGCCCTTGACGAATGGCCGGCCAGGCCAGTTTCTGTATCTCGGTCGGTTTCTCAAAGGTGGTCTCAAACCAGCGGGCCACGGCAGGATGAAAGGGAGTCAAGGGCATGGTTCTATCATAGATAGTTTTATCTGCCGATGCTATTTCCCGCAGCCCTGTGGGACCAGGATATGGTCAATCCTACTGGAGAGCACCAGTACAAGCGGCGAGATCCGGAAAACCTATGCATAATCCGGGTTAAGGAGGGAACGGACTTAATAATGGAGCTGCATGAAAAGAAAAAAGGGGACAGAGTAGACTGTCCCCTTTTTCCTTTTCTGCTCTGGCTACGCCTCAACGCTTTTCAAACAATTCTCGATAGCTCTCGTAGCCTTCCTGCTCCAGGCTTTCCTTGGGGATGAACCGCAGAGATGCCGAGTTGATGCAGTATCGCTGACCTGTGGGAGGCGGCCCATCGGGAAAGAGATGCCCCAGATGGGAGTCGGCTTGTCGACTGCGGACTTCAGTCCGCACCATAAAAAGACTTCTGTCTTGTCGCTCCACTATATTCTCCGGCTTAAGAGGTTTGGTAAAGCTGGGCCATCCGGTCCGCGAATCGAACTTGTCTGAAGAACTGAAAAGCGGTTCGCCACTCACCACATCCACATAAATCCCTTCCTTCTTGTTATCCCAGTACTCATTTCGGAAGGAAGGTTCGGTTCCGTCCTGTTGAGT
>JAUXKG010000034.1 GCA_030624355.1 Acidobacteriota bacterium | reverse complement strand
TGCCGTTTGGCGGCATCAAGCGTTCGGGTTACGGTCGGGAACTGTCCGACTTGGGAATTCTGGAGTTCGTGAACGTTAAGACGGTCTGGGTAAACACAGACACGGATTAACACGGATTAGCGAACACGGATTAACACAGATTAAGAAAGGAATCTTCTTTTCATTCGACACTCGACAATCGTCAATCGACACTGCTCAAGGGACACGGATTGACACGGATGAAGAAAGGTATCTTCCTGTCAGCGGCCAAAGGCCATCGGTCAGTTGTCAGCGGCCGTAGGCCAGGCAACGGCCTGGAAGCGATGATCTGTTAAAATAGTGGTTTCAGTCAAAGACAGACTCGTGTGGACGGAGGAAAAGAGAAGCACGGATGATCTTTTTTTCAAAAAATCCTGAACAGAGTGTTGCATCGAGATGGAAGCCCCCGGCCGATCTGTATCGGACTCCGGAGGGTTGGGTTGTCAAGTGCGATTTGGCCGGAGTTCGATCTGAGGATGTGAAGGTGCAGGCGCACGGCTTCGTAATTACTGTTAGAGGTCTTCGACGGGATTGGGTGGTGGAAGAGGGCTGGTGTCACTACTCAATGGAGATCTCCTACAGCGAATTTGAGAAAACCATTGAAATTCCCTGCAATGTCGAGGCAGCGAAGATCGAGACCGAATATATCGAAGGAATGTTGATAATCCGGATAGGCACAGGAGCAGATCTGCCGTGAGTGAATCCCGAGAAGAGCTCCGGAGTTTTCCAGCTCTGCCAGTCAAGGGCAGCGTTTTGTTTCCCAACATCTTGATGCCTCTTTCTGTCGGGCGTCCCTTTTCGGTAGCGGCGGTTGAAGCAGCGGTTTCGACTGAGGAAAAGGAAATTGTTGTCTTCGCTCAGCGTGATCCTCTGGTGGAAATGCCCAGAGCGGACGATCTCTATTCCATTGGCACCAAGGCAATTATCAAGAAGATGGACCGTCCCAGAGAGGAGTTTCTTGAACTGATAGTCCAAGGTGTCGAAAGGGTGGTACTGGTCAAAATGGAACAAACCCAACCCTATCTGGAAGTCCGGGTTCGGCCGTTGCCTTTGCCTGAGGACAGGGGGGCGGAGGTAGAGGCCCTGCACCGGGCGGTTCTGGATTTTGCGGGCAAAGCGGTTGCCCTTGCGAGACCACAGCTTTCGTTGGAAGCCAGCCAGTTGTTGGGTGGAACAGAAGATCCGCTGCGGGCCGTGTATCTACTGGCTTCAATGCTGACCTTGGAGCTGGACAAGGAGCAGTCGTTGTTGGAGACAGAGACTGTGGTGGATGCTCTCCGGTTGATGCACAACTATCTCAGCTACGAGGTCAAAGTTCTCGAGTTGAGAAACAAAATCGCAAGTGATGTGCAGACCGAGTTGAGCAAGGATCAGCGTGAGTATCTGTTACGACAACAGCTGCGTACCATTCAGCAGGAGCTGGGAGAGCAGGATCCTGAGCAGGCGGAAGTGGAATTGCTGCGGCAGCGCTTTGAAGAAGCCGATTTGCCTGAGAATGTAAGAAAGGAAACAGAGCGTGAGCTAGCCAGGTTGGAAAAATTGCCGGCCGTTTCTCCCGAGCACAATGTGATACGTGGTTACCTCGAGTTGATATTGGAACTGCCGTGGAACAAGAAGTCCGAATCGTCACTGGACATCTCACGGGCCCGTCTGATACTCGATGAGGATCACTTTGATCTAAAGGAGGTCAAGCAGAGGATTCTTGAACATTTAGGTGTCATGAAGCTGAATCCTGAGGCCAACTCTCCCATCCTCTGTTTCGTGGGGCCGCCGGGAACGGGAAAAACCTCTTTGGGTCAGTCAATTGCGCGATCTCTGAACAGAAAGTTTGAAAGAATGAGTCTGGGAGGGATGCACGATGAGGCCGAATTGCGGGGACACCGGAGGACCTATATCGGTGCGATGCCAGGGCGAATCATTCAGGCCATCCGACGTGTTGATGTCAACAACCCTCTGTTGATGCTGGATGAGGTGGACAAACTGGGTCGTGACTTTCGGGGTGATCCGGCAGCGGCCCTACTGGAGATTCTGGACCCGGAGCAAAATCGTGATTTCAGAGACAACTATCTGAATTTGCCTTTCGATCTCTCCAAGGTGTTCTTTGTGACCACTGCCAACAGCCTGGACACGATTCCAAGACCCTTGCTGGACCGGATGGAGATCTTGAGGCTGGCTGGCTACAGTGATGAGGAAAAGGTTGAAATAGCCAAGAGATATCTGATTCCGCGCCGCTTGGACCAAGCGGGTCTCACTGCTGAGCAGTGTGACTTGAGTGATGGCGCCCTGAAACTGATCATCTCCCGCTACACGCGAGAAGCAGGTGTCCGTCAGCTGGAACGGGCCATTGCCGGTGTCGCTCGAAAAGTGGCTCTTCAGGTTGCCGAAGGCCTGACCGACTCGAAGAAGATCGAAGCTGGAGATCTTTCAGAAATGCTTGGACCGGAACAGTTTTTCATTGAAAAGATGCGTAAGGAGTTGCCTCCTGGTGTAGCCGGCGGTGTAGCCTGGACCGAAAGTGGAGGGGAGGTTCTATACGTGGAAGCGATTTCGCTGCCTGGTGGTAAAGATCTCACTCTAACCGGGCAATTAGGGGAGGTCATGCAGGAGTCTGTCAAAGCGGCGCGAAGCTACATATGGTCACACGCGGAGGAACTGAACATCGATCAGCAGATCTTCAAGAACTCGGGTCTTCATATTCATGTGCCGGCTGGGGCGGTTCCCAAGGATGGTCCGTCGGCCGGTGTGACTATGACCGCGGCTTTGGCTTCCCTCTACACTGGGCAACCGGTCGACCGAGAAACCGCAATGACGGGGGAGATGACACTGACGGGATTAGTTCTTCCCGTAGGGGGTGTCAAAGAAAAAGTATTGGCTGCACGCCGCGCTGGAATCAAGCGCATGATTCTTCCGCGTGACAATCAAAAGGATATTCGAGATTTACCCGACCATGTACAGGAAGAAATGGAATTCGTGTTTGCGGAGCGGATTGAAGAGGTCCTGGCCGCGGCCATCCCTGGACTGGCGGACCGAGTGCTTCTCTCAGGTACTGGCTGAAGCACCGCTACTGCCAAGAAACAACCTCGCGAAACAGGATAGACAACATGCTTAAATTTCTAACTTCCGGTGAGTCACACGGCAGAGGGCTAGTGTCCGTTTTGGAGGATTTTCCAGCCAAGGTGCCGGTCGATGTGTCCTTCATCAACGCTGATTTGAAGCGCAGAATGGGCGGGTATGGCCGGGGAGCCAGGATGAAGATCGAAAGTGACCAGATCGAAATTTTTGCCGGCGTGAGACATGGCTACACTCTGGGCTCGCCCATTGCGTTCATCGTGCACAACCGGGATTGGGTCAATTGGTCCGACATCATGTCTGTCGAGCCGAATCCCGAGGCCGCTGAAAAGCGCAAGGTCACTCGACCCAGACCGGGCCATGCCGACCTGGTGGGAGGACTCAAATACCAGTTTGACGACATGCGGAACATCTTGGAGCGATCGAGTGCCCGCGAGACAACCTCACGCGTGGCAGTGGGCGCTTTTTGCAAACTCTTGCTGCGGGAGTTGGGAATTCACGTATACAGCCATATTGTCTCCATCAAGGATGTTCACATAGGTCCTAAACAGCTTGAGGAGGTGTCTCTGGATGCGGTGTCACGGATAGAGGCTTCAGAAATGCGCTGTTCAGATCCATCCCTGGATGAAGAGATGAAGCAGGCCGTGGATGAGGCTATTGAAAAAGGGGAGACCATTGGAGGAACTTTCGAGGTACGGGCGGCAGGTGTGCCTGTCGGATTGGGAAGCCATGTGCACTGGGACCGGAAGCTGGACGGGAGATTGGCTCAGGCTGTGATGTCAATTAATGCCATCAAGGCTGTGGAAGTAGGGAGTGGCTTGGAATCTGATCCCTATGGAAGCGAGTTTCATGATGAGATCTTTTACAAGCAAGAGACTCACGAGTTCTATCGAAAGACCAACCATGCCGGTGGAATTGAGGGAGGAACCTCCAACGGCGAGGAGATTATTGTGCGTGGGATCGTCAAGCCTATACCCACCTTGCGGAAACCCCTGATGTCGGTAGATTTTGTGAGTAAGGAACCTTTTGAGGCTCAGTATGAACGTTCGGACACTTGCATTGTGCCGGCTGCTGGAGTGGTTGGCGAGGCCATGGTCTCCATTGTCCTGCTCCAAGCTGTCCAGGAGAAGTTCGGTGGAGACACCCTGCAGGAAATCCAGGACAATCTAGGGAACTATCGCCGCCTCACCCAAGAAATGTAATGATCCGGACGATTCTCATTTACGGTGCTCCCGAACTGCAAACGAAGAGCAGTCCGATCACCGACTTCAATGATGAGATTAAGACTTTGGCTCAGGACATGCTGGAGACCATGTATGCTGCTCCTGGAATTGGTCTGGCCGCCCCTCAGGTGGGTATCAACACGCGTCTGATCGTGCTCGATCTGTCAGGGGGAGAGGAAGTCGGTCACCAGGTTATTTTGGCCAATCCGGAGATTACTGAGCAGGAGGGATCAGAAAAAGGTGAAGAGGGATGTCTCAGTGTCCCCGGTTTTACCGCTGTGGTTGAAAGGCCTGTAAAGATTCATGTTTGTTGGCAGGATATCGAGGGCTGCCCGCAGGAGATAGATGCAGAGGGACTGCTGGCCCGAGCCTTGTGCCATGAAATTGATCATTTGGATGGGATTCTGTATCTCGATCATATATCCCTGCTTAAAAGGGATCTAATCCGACGAAAAATTCGAAAAAAGGCGCGCGCCGGAGAATGGTGATGCAGGTGGTGTTCATGGGAACGCCAGAATTTGCTGTGCCGTCTCTCGAGGCGCTCCTGAACCTCCCGCAACAGTGCAAAGTGGTTGGTGTGATGACTCAACCCGACCGCCCCGCCGGAAGAGGACAACGGTTGACAGCTCCGCCGGTAAGGCTTCTGGCCGACCGTCATGATGTGCCCGTTTTTCAAGCTGATCGTCTGCGGGGCAATCTTGAGGCTCTGGAATTCTTGAGAAGCCGGGAGCCTGCCTTGAACGTGGTTGTGGCTTTTGGACAGATTCTCACCTCTGAGTTTTTCGACTATCCCTCTTTGGGTACATTGAACGTTCATGCCTCACTGCTCCCCAAGTATCGTGGAGCTGCTCCTGTCATCCATGCTTTGATCAATGGAGAAACCCTCAGTGGCGTGACGATTATGAAGATCGACGAAGGAATGGACACCGGAAACATTCTGTCGCAGCTCACGGTGCCGGTGACTGAAGACATGACGGCCGGGGAGTTGGCACCAGTGCTGGCAAACAGCGGGGCAGATCTCCTGATTGAAACTATTTCCGGCTATGCCAGGGGAGAGATTCAGCCCCAGCCTCAAGAACATGCTCAGTGCACCTATGCCCCTAGGATCAAGAAGGAGGAATCTCGAATCAACTGGAAGCAACCGGCTGCCACAGTACACAATCTGGTTCGGGCCCTGAATCCATGGCCAACCGCTTCCACCGAGTTTCGAGAAGAGAAGCTGAGAATCTGGCGGACCAAGAAGCGAGGTCAGGGCATGAGCCATTCATCCTCCCGGAGTCAACCGGGTCAGATTCTAACCGTCGAGAGGGGTGAGATCTCGGTTCAATGCGGGGACAGCACTTCGTTGCTTTTGATAGAACTCCAACTCCCCAATCGCAGGCGTGTTTCAGCCGGCGATTTCATCAATGGTGTCAATCTGAAGGTAGGCGAAGTGTTGGGCTAGATTTACCCATGCGCTAGTTTACGTACGCCTGCTTCGATCTTGGCGGTAGCCGTTTCGTAGTCTTCTTCAGATGTCAGGTCAACCGGTGTCCCCAGGGCAACCCGAACGGGTCCCGGCGTGGGCCACCGGTGGCGGACGGAAAAAACCTTGAAGAGCCCCTCGATATGAAGAGGGACCACGGGTACTTTCAGGGAGAGAGCCATCATGCCTACACCCGGCTTGAAAGCCTGCAAGTTGCCGTTCGGGGAGCGCATTCCTTCGGGGAAGATCAAAGGACAGTAGCCGTGTTCGACCAATTCACCGGAATACTTCAGAGCACGTCGGATGCCTCCCATTCTCTGTGGCAGGGGATATCCGTTGAAGAGGCCACAGGCCAGGTAATACTGCAGTGCCGCGTTGATGCGCCGCTTTCTGGAAGACTTTGAAGGAGCCAGGTAAGCCGAAAAATATTCCTGGAGCATTGCCGGTGCCAGATGGAATCGCCAGGAAAGCGGAAGGGCGGCTAGAATGGCAACGGTGTCCAGATGGCTGACATGGTTGGCTGCAAAGATAACCGGAGGCTCAATTTCCTGCAAGGTATCACGACCCGTCACGGTGAGATCAATAAAGTGATTGTATAGCGGCAGGATCAGGGTGTGTTGAATCAAGAAACGGAGAGTGCGCATCAAGGGTGAGCGACTCCAGCGAGGCAATTGGGCGCTTGTAACGACCGTTGCGGACTGGTCCCAGTCAGCCTGCGAAACTCGAACTTCCTGGGTCTTGCCTTTCGTTGTCCCAGCCTTCTCAGCCCTATGGATGGTGTCTTCAAGAAGCTGTTTGAGCTCTCCGATGGTGGAGAGTTGGCTGAAGGTGGACTCATCCAGGTCGATAGACGACCGGTCTTCCAGCCGTGATAACAGGTCCATCCGATCCAGTGATGACAGACCCAGGTCTTCAGATAGGCGCAGGTCCTCGTGAAGCTCCGGGTTTTCCGGACTACACATTCGAGCCAGGATGTCCGCCAGAGAGTCTGATGTGTGCTCTCTTTCTTGCTCGTCAGGTCTTTCCTCCGATTCTCTGGCCATCCGGCGGGCAACTGCAAATCGTTTGGTTTTGAAGGTAGACGAAGTTCTCGGAAAGTCCTCATCACTCCAGATCGACCAGCTTCGAATACGTTGGTGTGGCTCGAGCTGCTGATTGGCCTCTCGAACCAGTTGGTCTCCACCGATGGAAGGATCCCGGAGCAGTAAAACTGCATGGACGGCTTCATCTCCATCTCTTCGTGCAGCGATCACGACACTTTCCTCAATTGCTGGCAGCTGGTTCAGAACGGACTCCACATCGTCGGGATAAACGTTGAAGCCTTCCGAGGTCACGATGATGTCCTTCTTTCTTCCGCGGTAGTAAAGATGACCCTCTGAATCGATTTCCCCGATGTCACCGGTGTGCAGCCAGCCGTCTGACGCGCCAGATTTTGAATCCCCAGGTCCCTTGAGATATTCGTCAACCACACTCTCTCCGCGAACCAGTATTTCTCCATCAGGCGCGATTTTGACCTCCAGTCCTTCGATGACCTGTCCCAGTGAGCCCGGTTTGGATTTGAAAGGGTGGTTAACAGCGACGATGGGGCTGGCTTCTGTCAGGCCATACCCTTGAATGACCAGAAAACCTAATCTGGACCAGAATTCCTCGAGCTCCGCGGGCAGCCGAGCCCCGCCTACACTGATCGCCCAGAATTTCCATCCGAACTTTGAATGGATCTTGCGAAAGCGCCACCACCGCGCGGCGGTTCCCATCACCCCCCGGGTTTGGACAGGTTGATCCCTGACCTCTAACTTCCTCTCGATGTGCTTCTTCAGCTGACCCAGGAGCCGGGGAACCGTAACTAGGACCGACACTCGTTGATTGCGAATTGTCTCCATCATGGCGGTGGGATGAAGTTCCTGCATGAAGACAACACTCCCCTCGAGCAGAATAGGTATGAACAGCCCTGCGCTCTGTCCAAACATGTGACTGAGAGGCAGCATGTTCAAGAAGCGAATGGGCTGAAAGGGACGAGCCAGTTTCCTGTAACGGTTGATTTCTGCTTCGAAGGGACGCAGGTTGGCACACAGATTGTGTTGTCTGTGGACCACACCCCTGGGGGTGCCAGTCGTGCCGGAGGTGTAGATAATTTCCACTACGTCGTCCGGTTCAACGCTGCATGTCTCCAGATAGTCCTTTTCATCGATACCGGCCATCTCAGAGAAGCTGAGTGCTTCGATGGAAAGGGAACCGGTGTCCACCGTCTCCCCGTGTATCAATAGCTTGGCACCTGATGCTTCCCGGATTCGTTCGACCAGAGAAGGTGACGAACCCGGGTCCAGTGGAATTACCTCCACTCCCTGTGACACTGCGGCCCAGAAGGCAACGACCCACTCGGGTCTATTCTCTCCCCAGATCAGCACACGATCTCCCCGGACTACATTGTTCCTTTGAAAGTGGTCGGCCAGACCGGCAGCACGGCGGTACAGCGTGATGTAGGTGAGTTTCCAGGTTCGATATCCGTTGTAGAAGCAAAGGGCTTCACGGTCGCCCAGGCTACGAATTCTTGGAATGAAGTCAAGAAGCGTGTTCATCAGTAAATGGGCTCGGGAGAAATGAACCTTCGGTCCATTGTCTCACTCAGGACATTCTGACATCATAGTGGACTTTGTGATGGCACAAGAATAGCATTCGCCTGCTTTGAAAGCTGGGGGGGAGCGACACTGAGATCACCCTCGATTCCCATCAGCAAACGCCACCCTGTTTATGAAATGAGGCACTATGTTGGAAAAACCAGAGCATGAGATGGATCGAATTTCTTTGTACACCCCGGGCTCACCCGAACGGGCGAGGTTGGAAGAAGAGCTGGAAGCCATTCGGTCCAGTACTGAAGAGATCCCTCTGATTATCGGTGGCGAGGAGATTCGAACCGAACAGCTGTTCGAGGTGCGCTGTCCTCACGATCACCAGCGAGTCATGGCTAGAGCCTGTCTGGCGGGAGAGGCTGAACTGCTGCAGGCTGTCCATTCAGCAGTCGAAGCTCAGGAGGCCTGGGCTTCTCTGGATGGTTTGGAGCGGGCGGCTGTCTTGAATCGTGCCGCTGACCTGCTGGCCGGCCCCCGGCGAGTCGAGACCATTGCCGCCATCATGGTGAACCTTTCAAAAACTCCTTTTGAGGCCGAACTGGATTTGGCTGAACTGGTGGACTTTTGGCGTTTCAATGCCTACTTCATGCAGTTTCTTTACGAGCAGCAGCCGGATCCGGGACCCGAGGATCTTAACCGACTGGATTGGCGTCCTCTGGAAGGGTTTGTCCTGGCCATTGCTCCTTTCAATTTCTTCGCCATCGGAGGCAATTTACCCACAGCTCCTGCCCTGCTCGGAAATGTGGTGCTGTGGAAGCCTGCCTCCTCGGTCATTTTCTCCAACTGGAAGATTATGCAGATACTACAGGAAGCCGGTCTGCCGAAGGGGGTAATCCAGTTCGTCCCTTTCCGAGCCCCGCAGGGAGATCTTCTCATGTCTCACCCCTGCCTGGCCGGCCTTCATTTCACCGGCAGCTATGAGACTCTGGTTCATCTGTGGCAGCAGATCGGTAAAGACCTGACTCGTTACCGAAGCTTTCCTCGAGTCGTCGGGGAAACGGGAGGCAAGGATTTTATTTTTGTCCATCCTTCGGCGGATGTCGAAGCCGTGGTGAGCAGTTCGATTCGGGGAGCCTTTGAATACCAGGGACAGAAGTGCTCTGCTGCCTCCCGCATGTATGTTCCGGCTAGTCTATGGGTTTCGATGAGAGCTCGTTTTCTCGAGGAGCTTCCCAAGATAAAGGCGGGTCCCGTGGAAGATTTAAGCGTGTTCATGGGAGCGATGATTACCGAGCAGGCCTTCCGAAAAGTCGTCTCCTACCTGGATCATGCTCGAGAGAATCCGGATGCGTACGAGATCGTTTTTGGTGGAGATCATGATGAGTCTCAGGGTTGGTTCATTCATCCAACAATTGTTGTCACCAGTGACCCGCGAGGGAAACTGATCACGGAAGAGATCTTCGGACCGGTATTGACTGTATACATCTATCCCGATGATGAGTATGAAGCGACCTTGAAGTTGTGTGATGAATCGACGCCTTTTGCACTGACCGGATCGATCTTTGCCACCGATCGAACTGCCATAGAAACCGCCCAGCAGAAGCTGCGCTACGCGGCCGGTAACTTCTACATCAATGACAAGCCGACTGGCGCCGTAGTCGGTCGTCAGCCATTCGGTGGAGCCCGTCATTCGGGAACGAACGACAAGGCAGGATTTTGGCTCAATTTGGTTCGCTGGTTGAGCCCTCGATCCATCAAAGAGACACTGGAGCCATCCAAGGATTGGCCTCGACCCTATATGGAATAAGCCCGAACTCCGAAGCACTCTCTATTCGTAACGGGCCCGAGGAAACAATTAGACGAGTTTCATCTCACTCTATTTGCTGTTTTAGAATTTATTAGAAGCGGCAAAAGCCTCGCTCGGACCGTTCGATGAAGGAGACCAGATGCTTTACATTGGTACAGTCCACTGCATTCAAGTCAGCTATTCTGTCAGTGAGCTTCAGACCTGTCTTTGAAAGTATGCGGAAGGCTCGCTTGAGGTTTGAAGCTTGATCGCTGGAAAAACCCGCCCGTTGCAAACCGACCCGGTTCACAGCTTTTGTCCGAGCGGGAATGCCGTCTGCCAGAAAAAAAGGCAGTACGTCCTGTACCACCTTGGAATTCCCGCCAATCATTGAATGTACGCCAATCTGGCAGAACTGGTGCACGACAACACCACCCGAAATGAAGGAATGAGACTCGACGTGGACGTGGCCGGCCAGCAGCACGTTATTGGCTATGACGATGTGGTCTTCCAGAACACAATTATGGGCCACGTGAGCATGTGCCATCAGGTAATTGTCGTTCCCGACAACTGTGGATTCCTTGGTGCTGGCACTCCGATGTATGGTGACACCTTCTCGGATGATGTTACGGTGTCCGATTTTCAGAACCGTCTTGCTGCCGACAAAGTCAAGATCTTGGGGAATTCCTCCGACGACCGCGCCTTCAAAGATCTGGTTCTTGTCACCCATCAGCGTATGGGATTTGATCACCGCGTGAGAGCCTATCGAGCAGTCTGCCCCGATCACTGCATCTGCTTCAATCACGGCATAGGGTCCAATGGTTGAGTTTGCTCCGATGCTAGCGGTGGCATCGACGACTGCCGTGGAATGAATCAGCTGATGCATCCATTCATTCTATGCCATTGTGGCAGGCAGTTTCGCGATGGGCAGGTTTTCGAATATTCTGGTCTAAGCGTGTTTCCCACTCTGATTTGAAGCTGGAGGTATGAGGATTGAGTCGACCTAGGTTTCTGGCTGTCCACTTTCTCGAACGTCTTTTCAAAGAGCCCATTCGCCTGAACACCCTGATGCAAGGTGACGAGTTTCTGAAGCTGGAGCAGCGTGACCGTCGGCTGGTCACGGAGCTGGTGTATGGCGTTCTAAGAAACAGGGGACTCCTGGACCACTATATCGAACGATTGTCGCAGAAACCGTTCGACAAGTTGGACGAGACGGTCCTGTGGATTGTGCGGTTGGGACTTTACCAGCTTCACTTTCTTCGCATTCCTGACCGTGCCGCCGTTCACGAAGCTGTGGGTCTGTGTCGGCAGTTCCGGAAGACCTCGGCGACCGGTTTCGTCAACGCTCTTCTACGAAGCTTCCGGCGCGAAAAGCTGTCTCTGCCGCAGGGCGACTCGGCACACTCGCTGGCCATTCGTTTCAGCCACCCGGAATGGCTGGTGGAGCGTTATCTCAAACGCTATGGTGTAGAGCAGACTCAAGCCTTGCTGGGGAGAAATAATCAACCACCTATCCCGTTGTTGTGGGTGAACTCGTTCAGGACAGACCTGGCCAACTTCTGCAGTCAACTGGACAAGGAACAGATTTCTTACGAACTGTACTCTGAATTGCCCAATTGTCTAATTGTTCACCATCCCAATTTCAGTCAGCATCCCCTGTATCAGCAAGGACTCTGTTTTTTTATGGATGCGTCCAGTCAGGAAATAGCTGGTCTGGCTCAACTGGAGGGTCGATTGAAACTCGGGGATTTTTGTTGTGCTCCAGGTGGAAAGTCTGTCCTGCTTGCCTCCCGGAAGGGTTCCGATGCCAGCCTCTTTTGCTGTGATGTTAATTTCTCCCGCTTGAGAGATGCTCGGGAGAGATTCAAACTTTACCAGATCCCCGATCTCAACTTCTTCCAGGCCGATCTTCGGTTGTCTGGGCCTTTTCGAGTGTCTTTTGATTTTGTTCTTATGGACGTTCCGTGCAGCGGATTGGGCACTCTGCGCTCAAACCCGGACATTCGTTGGAAATTTTCCGAACAGGATCTGCGACGCCTGCATGACCTCCAGTTGACTCTGCTGAAGAGTGGTTTCGAGGCTCTTCAAGAGGGTGGGGAACTCATCTACTCCACCTGTTCGACGGAACC
>JAUXKG010000012.1 GCA_030624355.1 Acidobacteriota bacterium | reverse complement strand
TCTCCCTTCTCCGAGACTCGTTTTACCCTTTTGCACAATTGTCTGTCCTGTTCCGGATCCAGGAGTCGGGCTTACTTATTGGGTCAATTCAATGGACACCATCCCGGCGGCGTGGAAGCGCAACACCTGGTTGACGGGGAAGCGCCATGATAGTGTGCTGCGGTAGCCTCTTGAGAGAAGTTTGCAAGCGCACGGGGGGGGTGAATTGTGAGCATACACAGCGAACTATGGATCGATATTCTGGGTTGGGTGGGAGCCTCCGCCGTTCTGGTTGCCTACGTTCTTGTCTCAGCCAGACGAGTCTCCGGTGACAGCACCGCTTACCAATTGCTCAATCTGGTGGGCAGCGCTTTTCTGATCATCAATACTGTCCACTATGGAGCCTATCCTTCTACCTTTGTCAATGTTGTGTGGCTGGGCATAGCCGTTTATGCCATCGCAACCTACAGTCTTATCCTGAAACGGAAATGAGAGTCCACCAGATACGATCTTCGTGCCGTCTTCATCTTCAACAAGAGAGCATGGCCTGCCAACAAGGTGTTTCGGTTCACACACTTGGGACTTTCACAGCCTTTCTGCATCCAGTATACTGCTGGACAAGATTCAGACAGAAAAGAGCTATGTCCGAGGTGGAGAAAGGTGTTATGGAGATGGACAAGAGGCAAGGTTTTCGATCTCAGCGTGGTTCCGCCGTGACCTCTGTGGCAGCCCTGGTAGGACTGGTCGGCCTACTCTATGTGGTTTACATTAACTTGCAGGTGACCGGCGAACAGGCAACCAAGGGGATGGAGACCCAGGCTGTGAGCCAGGGAGTGGCCTGCATGAGCAATCGTCAGGCCATCAGACTATCGATCACCACATGGTCAGTCACTCATCCTGGAGTCGAGCCCACCCTCGAAGATCTGCAAAAGGACGGAATTCACATCACTTCCTGTCCGGATGGGGGACGATTCACTCTGGAGGGGGGAAAGGTGAGTTGTTCGATTCACTCCAACTGAGGGATCGTTCAAGACAATTTATTCTACAGTCTAGTTTCCCGATCCAGTCGGTGAGAGCGAGACAGCCAGTGTTCAATGCTTCTAAGGCCCAGGCCAATGCTCTGGTTCCACCTATAAAGAAGTGGGTGAGACTGTAGTGAATGGTTAGAGGAAGTGAGCTCAGCATTCTTTTCTAGCTGAATGTTGGTCATCATTCCTGCCGGCGGCGTGGTTTACTCGCCTTTCGGAATCATCCGTTAGTCTGCGGCAAATCCTATACCAACAATCAAAGGAAAACAGGACTCCTGCCTCCTGGTGAATTTGGGCAGTCCTGACGACACCTGAGGTTGACAGTTTGTCTTTCAAGGTTAACAGAAGTGTTGTAGTCCTGTACGAGGCGGGTAGGTCGGACACCAAAGGAAACGGGACCCGAATGACTGGGGGCTATGGCAGGCAATCTTGGTTGCGGAAGTTGCTCTGTTTTGTCACTCTATTGCGCAGTGTGAAGGGGGTAAGTTGTTGAAGCCCAATAGAATCAACCTTCAGGATGTTAGAATCTCTACCCCTTTCCAAAAGGCCACCGAATCCTTGATGTCAGCTGCCGCATCCTTAGGTTCAGGATAGAACCATGCCGCATCTTCGTTTTTATCTCCATCGACCACGATGTGATAGTAGCTGGCGTCCCCTTTCCAGGGACAGTTGGAGTGAGTATCGCTCGGCTGGAAGTAATCTTGATTGATCGATCCGGATGGAAAGTAGTGGTTGCCTTCGACCACCACCGTCTCGTCGCTATCTGCGAGTGTGGTATTCTTCCAAACTGCCTTCATCGTTCGAACCTCCTCGGATGTTGGTCATAACCTACTGTACATTGTAGCAGTAGAAGACAAGAGAAACATGGTGAGTGAGTCGCAAGCCCGACCGAATCTGGTGAAGGAGAAGCGATACGGATCGCCCAGTACTCGGGTTCTAGTTCTGAGCATACTGGGTCTGCTTGTCTGTCAACTGTTTTCTCCAGTGGCCTGGTATGTCGGTCATCAGGAACTCAAGGCAATCCGCAGTGGACGTTCTCCTGGCTCGGATGAGTGGATTGCCAAGGTGGGGATGATTCTGGGAATCGTTGGAACAATTCTCCTAATCGCCGGTCTCATCGTGACAGGGTTTCTACTGTATCACTGGGAGGCGGTCCTGCAAATGTTTACGACCTACCTGTCTAGATTAAGGGTTCCATGAATAGACAAAGGGAGACATTCTACTCTCTCCCTTTTTTCTTGTTGATGCCAATCAAGAACGGGTAGGAGGGCCTGGCATTCGCGCCCTCCCTCAGTTTTTGATCACGGTCTCTGGATTATTGAGCAGGGCAGCGTGGTAGATTCTTCTACCGTAGCCGTTTTGAGGGGATTGTCCGTAGACCAGCAGTCGGTCCACTTTGCCGGATCCGCGGTTCCAGGCATACAACGCCAGGGCCAGATTACCTCTGTATTTCTCGAGCAGATGATGAAAGTGCTGGAAGGAAAAGGAAATATTGGTTTCCGGGTCGAGCAGCTGTTCGGCTGTCACTTCACCATATTCCCTGGCAGTGGAAACCCATATCTGCGTGAGTCCGCGGGCACGGCCGCTATCGCCGACCGCAGCAGGATTTCCTCTGGATTCAGTGCGGATGAGAGAGAGCATGATGTAGGTTAGAAACTCAGGAGTTTTCAAGAGTCTCCACTCGGGACCATCTTTCTTCAGATACTCGCGGGAATAATGATCCACCAAGGTCACAATCGTTGGTTCCACGGAAAATTCAAGAGCCAGATCGTTAATGTAGTGCACACGCTCGAGTTCCTTCAACAGCACCTGATTTTGCTCTTCAAGCGCACTGATGTCGATTTGGGCGCGTTCGACGTAGCGGCCCAAAGAGAGAAATCCAACCAGCATTCCAACTACTAAAATTACTAACAACCACTTTGCTTTTTCGCCTAAGCTCATGGTTATACTCCTTTCACCCCAATAATCTCTATCTTCCCAACGCTAGTTTCTCTTCTCCGGCCGGGTCTTGGGGTAGGACCTGTTTATATTCCTACCTCCCAGCACTGACGTTTTCTGTTATGAAACGGGAAAGGGAGAAAAAATGGACGGGCGCGCTGTGGTAACGCTCTTAGAGAAGGGTCTCCTGTCGGTTCAACATAATCAACAACATTCTACCGAGTCAGGCTGTCACCGTCAAGTGAAGGGCTCAAGATCACCGAAAAAGACATTGACAAGCCGGTTAACGCTGCGAACACGGAGTTCAGCAACCATTCTAGCCTGGATTTTATCAGACCCCTCATTGGCTGTGTTCTCCGCTGTCCAGAATCTCCTGATAAAAAGCTTCATATTGGGGAATGATCAGTTTGCTGTCGAAACATTCAATGGCTCGCTGGCGGGCGCATTTTCGAAAAGAGTCATACAGGGAAGGATCCTTCAGCAGCTGCAGAGCCCCTTCCGCCATACCCTCGATCTCTCCCACAGGAAGAAGAAATCCGGTTTGATCGTGCAGGACAACCTCCGGCAATCCGCCAATCGAGGTTCCGATGACGGGAAGGGCAGAGGATTGGGCTTCAAGCGCCACCAGTCCAAAGCTTTCCTGCTCGCTGGGGAGAACGAACAAATCGGCACAGCTCATCAGATTCTCCAGGTAGTCCTGTTCTCCCAGAAAGAAAACATCTTGGCTCAGTCCAAGCTCCTTCACCAGCTGCTGTACGCCCAGCCGGTCCGGACCCTCTCCCACCAACAGAAGCTTTGCCGGAATCTGCTGGCGCACCCTGTCGAAAATCCGAACCACATCGATAGTCCTTTTGAGCGGTCGAAAATTCGAGGCATGCATCAGAATCTTTTCGCCATGAGGGGCAAAGTGCTCCTTGGTACAACTGGTGGTTTCCGGACTGTAGCGATGAGTATCGACGAAGTTGTGGATGACGCGAATCTCGCGTCGGATGGCAAACTGATCAATCGTCCTCTGCTGCAGATAATTGGAGACAGCCGTCACCCCATCTGATTCTTCGATGTTGAACTTGATGACTTCGTAGAAGGATTCATCCAGTCCCACCAAAGTGATATCCGTTCCGTGCAGCGTGGTGATCGTTTTGAGGCCTTGAGCTCCCAGCATCTGTTTCGCCAAAAAGGCGCTGGTTGCATGAGGAACCGCGTAGTGGGCATGGATCAGTTCAAGGCGGTATTCCTTGGCCACGGCCACCAGCTTGGTGGCCAGCGACAAGGCATAAGGAGGATATTTGAAGAGAGGGTAAGAGAGAACATCAACTTCATGAATGAGGACATTTTGATGGAAGCTTCGCAGCCGAAAAGGGATGGTGTAACTGACAATATGAATCTCATGTCCTCTCTCGGCCAGTCCCAGAGCCAGTTCCGAAGCCAGCACTCCGCTTCCACCATGAGTGGGGTAACAGACAATGCCTATTCTCATATTGATCGTCCTTAGTCCGGATTATGTATCAGTTGTCTACTGCAGCACTTCGTCACGCCGCCTTCATCTGAGCGAAGTGAAGAAACCTTTCACTGAGCGCAGTGAAGAAAACCTATGCATAATCCGGGCTTAGAGGAGAGCGTCCAGATATTGCGAGTCAAAGAAATTAACTGGATCATCCATTCGTAGCGGTTCTCGGACCAGGAAAGGCTCCCCGTAGGCCGCCCCGATGTACGATCCATACTGTTTCGCTCTGGTTATCACCGCTTCCAGAAATTCCGGGCGACTGATATTGGTTTTCTCCGCCCCCGGTTCCGGGCGAAGCTGTGATCGATAAGCCTGTATGGCTTTTAGCTTTCGGTCATGAGATTCAGTAACGTCCACAATAAACGAGGGTTGAAACTCAACCCTGCTGGGATAGTAGATCACCCGATAAGGACGATGTGCCGGTTGATTGGTTTCAATTTTTTTGATGCCGGCCAGAAAGGCTGCCTCGCGCACCAGCAGTGAAGCCCGCTCATGGTCGGGATGGCGATCTATCCAGTAGGGAGCAAAAACGATCTTTGGCCGGTATTCGCGAATCTCAACAATGACTTTGATCCGGTTTTCCTGATTGGACACGATGTTGCCATCCGGGATATCCAACATCTTGTGGGCCGACAGCCCGATGATATCGGCAGCCTCCTCGAACTCTGTAGCTCGAATCGCCGCGCTGCCGAGTGTGCCGGCTTCACCTTGAGTCAAGGCTATTACACCAATGTCATAATTTCTGGCCCTGAGCTTGATGAGTGTTCCCCCACACGTCAATTCGACGTCGTCGGGATGGGCCCCGAAGGCCAGTGCGTCAAGTTGCACGAGGGTGTCGCCTGGACTCATTCATTTCAGAATCTGAAACGGGTCGGTTAGAGACCCAAAGTTCAAGGAAAGAAAGGAGCGGGGCGCTCGGCATAAGCGCCCGCTCCTTGAAAATGTCAGAAGTTTTAACCGGGGAAGTGAGAACCGGTCAGTGGGCCGCACTGGAAGGATCGGCAAGCGCGAAACCATATTTCTCCGTTTCCCTCTCCTTGATTCCCTCAATCGGGAGAGCTCCGTCCAGTTCTCCTGAGGTCTCGGTTATGCGATTGTCATCGTTACAGAGGTCCGCACTGTTCTTTTCGACCCATTCCTGAACTTCGTCAGGGACTTCGGCCTCCGGGTAGATAGCATTGACCGGACAGAGAGGAACACAGGCATCGCAGTCGATGCATTCTTCCGGGTTGACGATCAGCATGTGTGGATCCTGAAGTTCGTAAAAACAGTCGACCGGGCAGTCGGCCACACATTCCGTGTAGCGAGCATCAACGCATCGGTCGGTGACAATGTAAGTCATTGAGCCTTGCCTCCTATGTGCTGAGTAACAATATGTAAAACTCTCTCATCAATTCTAGTTTGGATTACCATATCAAGGGGACAAAAATCAGGCAAGTGTTAATCATTTTCAAGAAATACTTCCGGATTGACCAGGTTTTCACGGGGGGGCTGGTCCCCCTCGAGAGTGGCCGCCAGGTCGTGGCCCATGGTGCGCAGGATGGCCTCCTGAGCCCGCTGGGTGCGGGCCGCCACGTGGGCGGTCAGGATGACGTTCCTGTGCTGAAAGAAGGGGTGGGAGAGGTCGGGAGGCTCCACGATGAGGGTATCCATGGCCACCTGCATCAGCTGCCCGCTCTCCAGTGCTGAGATCAGGATGTCGTAGCTTTCGATTACGGCGCCGCGGGCCGTATTGATCAAGATGGTTCCAGGTTTGAACCGCGAAATATTGCCTCTGTTGATCAATCCCCGGGTCTCATGGTTGAGTGGGGTGTGCAGGGTCACAATGTCGCTCTGCTCCAGCAGTTCTTCCAGTTCGACGAATCGGAGTTCATCACCTGGAAACTGCGAGGGATCCAGATAGGGATCTGTAACCAGAATGCGCATGTCCAAGGGCCGGACCAGCTTCCAGACCTGCCGGCCTATTCGTCCCAGCCCGATGATTCCCAGCGTGGCGTCTTCCAGATCCAGGTTGCGTACCTGGTAGCGTTGTTGCCACTCTTCCTGAAGCACTCTTCGGTGCCATCCGGAAAGATCCTTGGAGGTTGCCAGGATCAGCGCCAAGGTGTGTTCGGCCACAGCTCGCGACATAGCGCCGGGAGTGTAGAGCACTGGAATCTTGCGAAGGGATGCCGCTTCGACATCCACTGTGTCCAGTCCGACGCCCGTGCGGGCAATGGCCTGCAACGAAGGAGCGCCGTCCATGACTTCGGCGTCAATCATAACGGGACCGCGAGAGATGACGGCCACAACCCGAGGGTCCAGTGAAGATAGGACAGCGCTACGGGAGGAATCCTTCACGGCATTCACTTCATAGGACGAAAAAAATTCATCTCTGACCCACTCAGGTAAGGGACCTACTGACAAGATCTTCTGTTGTTGCATGTTCGACTCCATTCTGGTCAGCCGGAGCTTAAAATCAACCCTGAGGCCAACTTTTCAAGTTCCCTGGAGCAAGGTTGCCAGACGGAAAGGGCCAGGGAGGCCGAGGATCGGGGAAAAGGGAGCCGCAGGCCGGTGGACACTGGAGTTTAGGCCGTGCTAGAATTCCCAGCTTCTGTGAGCCGTCCCCATCGTCTAGTCTGGCCTAGGACACCGCCCTTTCAAGGCGGCAACACGGGTTCAAATCCCGTTGGGGACGCCAGTCTATCCCAATGACTTACGCGAATCTCAGATAGCCCTCCAAAAGTTCTGGGAACAGACAGGGAGTTATCTAGAGTCTAGCGTTAGCTTCTCTCACCTGACTTTCAAAGACGGAACTCTGGAGTGGTGGACCGGAGGTGAACAAGTTCTCATGTGAATGGGATACGGAAACATGTATAAATGAAAGAAACCAGGAATCTGGAGCACGAGTTAAAGGATTTTGGCTTTGTGTCTTAACTCAGAGAAAGGCTTTGATTGTCGTAAGTTCCGAGAGAGAAAGACTATGAAAATCCAAGACGAACTACACTCGACGAGCATGGGTCTTCTGCTGATTGTGGTACTGGTGGCCTGCTTGGCTGCGGTCGCCCATGGTGAATCGGTCCTTAATCTGGAACTCGTTACATCCAATCTGTACCGGCCAACCTTTGTGACCCACGCGGGAGATGGCTCGGGCAGGCTTTTTGTCGCGGAGCAGGAAGGGACCATTCAGGTCATTCAACAAGAGTTGTTGCCCGTTCCCCTGCTGGATATTCGAGACCAGGTGACCAGCGGAGGGGAGCTTGGACTGTTGGGGCTTGCCTTTCATCCGAATTTTGCCAGTAACCGACGTTTCTTTGTGAACTACACGCGAACTACGGAAGACCAGTTGAAGACGGTTATTGCGGAGTACCGAGTTTCTGAGGCGGATCCCAACCGGGCTGAAACGGAAGAAACAGTGATTCTGGAATTCGACCAGCCCACTGTTTTTCACAAGGGAGGAATGCTGGCATTTGGGCCTGACGGGTATCTGTACATCGCTATCGGAGACGGAGGCTATAAGTTCGACAGCCCCAGTAAGCTGTCACTGCTCGGCAAGATCCTGAGGATCGATGTTGACAGTAGCGAACCTTATGCAATCCCGGCGGACAATCCGTTCGCGGGAGAGTCGAATGCCAAAGGGGAGATTTGGGCTTACGAGTTTCGCAACCCCTGGCGGTTCTCCTTCGATCGAAACGGAGGTCGTCTTTTTGCGGCAGATGTTGGTGAAGAAAGCTGGGAGGAAGTCGATCTGATCCAAAAGGGCGGCAATTATGGTTGGCCTGTGATAGAAGGAGCCCACTGTTTCTCTCTCTCCCTTCCTACTCCCGATTGTGATTTTTCCGGCTTGATGCTGCCGATTGCAGAGTATGATCGCGCCGAAGGGCAGTCGATTACGGGAGGCTATGTCTACCGGGGCTCACAGGAAACTCCCTTATGGGGAAGCTATCTGTTCGGTGACTTTTCCTCGGGTAGAATCTGGACCTTGACGCAAACACCAGGAGGAGCCTGGGAGCGACGCGAATTGCTGCGGTCGGATCTCCTCATCAGCTCCCTTGGAGAGGATGAGGAAGGCGAGCTTTATCTGCTCGACTACGGGTTGGGCGACCTCTATCGCATTCAGTTTGGATGGCGCGAGTTGTTCGCTCAGGTGGCGGATGGGATGACCTCGGAGGTAGTACTCCAGTCGACGGTGATCATAGTGAATAACAGCGATCAGGAGCTAACTGGAAGCCTGCGCTTTGTGTCCCAGGACGGAAACACCCCGACACTCCATGTCGATGGTATTCCAGGCAGCGTATTTCCCTTCACTCAAGCTCCCCGATCGGCCTTAACCATGGAAACCTCAGGAATCAGCGATCCCATTTTTGCCGGCTGGGCTGAAGTGCGAGGCAATTTTCCTTTCAGCGGGTCCGTGCTGTTTGTTTTGAAATCAGTTTCCGGAGAACCTATAGCGGAGGCTGGGATTGCTTCTTCAGTTCCAGGGCGGAGCTTTTCTCTTACGTAGGTCGGGAGTCCACTTTTGCTGCGGATACCGCACTTGCCATTGCCAATCCTTCAGAGTTTGATACGGTGGAGGTCAGCCTTACGATAAAGCTGCCCGATGGGAGCGAGAAGAGCCAAAGCATCGAACTAGGTCCCGGAGAACAAATTAGCAGCTTTGTGCATGAGTTCGGAGATATTCCCGCCGACTTCCAGGGGACGAGCAATGTAAGCGCTACAGGGGATGTGATTGTCACAGTGATTCGCACCAGAGCTGGGATCCATTCGGCCAGCCTTCCTGTAGGGCCATAAGGGCTATCCTGACATTGTTCCCTAAAACGAGTTCAGGTTGAATATTTGGATCTTCGGATCAGGCAAGGAAGCAGGGAGCCGGACTGCAGCGCCCATGGAACCGCCGGAAGGGTGGTTAACCACATTCCCAAAGGATTCGAGGAAAACTAGGTTAACGGGTAGTCTGTCCCCTAGTTTCCACACCTGTTGCGTAGCCCTAGAAGCCCCAAGCCGGAGAGGAACGCCAAATTAACAAACAACAGCGGAGCAAACACAGGGGCAGTGTAAACTAGATTTTCGAAAAAACTGGACGACAGCCCTCTGGTCACCGACTGTCCATGGAAGTAGAAGCCTATTAAACCAACCATTACCTGCGCGGCCATTAAGGTCAGACAAAGATCAATAAAACGATGGGAGCACTTCCCCGCCAGAGCCGTTCCCAGAAAACTGACGGCGAAAGCGCTACTTATCACAGGTATCCATTCTGCGGCATGAAAAAAACCGTTCTGGGCATGATCACAGAGTGCAAGAACGAAGTTGCCGAAGAAACCCGCCAATCCGAAGAAGATCAGCCATTGACTCCACTCCACCGCATCCGGCTTGACCATCCGATTCATTATGAGTAAGCAACCCAGGCCGGTATAGGCAAGAGGTGCAGCAAAGGGAGCGGTATAGACCAGATTTCTTAACGTCTGGTATTCAAAAAATGTGCCGTTTAAATGCCATAAAAGTCCAGCGATTCCGACGATCGAGGAGCAGGCTCCGACCGTAAATCCAATCCATCGTTGGGGATTTTGTTTGCCATTCCGATTCTGTACCAATTCAAGAACCAAGAGAAAGGGTGCGCCCATTGAGAAGTAGAACGGGATCCATTCCGCTGCATAGGAAAAAGCGTTAGTCGAATGAGCGATATAGATATCCAGGGACAGGAAGCCCAAATTAGCTACGACGAAGCATTCGATAATCAGCGGCCCACGGTGAATCCAGCGGTCCACTTACTTCGTCTCTGCAATGGGCTGGCTTCTTAATGTTTTGGCTATTTCTTCTATTTCGACAATTTTGAGGAGCAATTCGTAATTGCCATGCCATTGGACAAAATCTGCGCCCCCCATGAACGCGCCATGTTTTGCTGTGCGTCCATAGTAGTGCCAGAGGTCAAAGGCTATGAATTCAATGGGTTCATCAAATGGCGCTGGGGTCAGAAGGCCCTCCTTGCGAAGATCGGCCATTAGATCCAGTGCTCTTTGAACTTTTTCATTGGTTGAATGCACCACCACCTCTGCCTCGCTATAAAAGATTTCCACCTGGGTTGTAGCATGGCACTTGAGGCAGATATTTTTCATGGCCTCTTGTCCCAGATTATAATTTGGCCGCTTTTCTGATACTGGCGAAAAGAGCCACCACGAAAGGCGTTCCGTCACATCATGAGTTACGTTCATGCCTTCGAGACCGCTCATGTGACAGGTAGCACAGGTGGGAACAGGCATATCTCGGGTCGTTAATTTCTTGGGAGAAGCATTTAGATTGAAGTGTTCTTTTTGTGACGCGAATAACACACCATGTTTCGATTCCTCGAAGATTTCAAGCTGTGAGTGATCAGGTCCCATGTGACATTGTCCGCATGTTGCGGGTTGTCGGGCCAAAGCCACTGAGGTGGAGTGTCTGGCATGGCAGGCGGTGCAGGTTCCTATACTGCCGTCTACGTTTGGTTTGCCGACGGAATGACATGCCATACATCCTTTTTCCATCACTCCCATTCCTTCAGCAACGGCGAGCGCGTTTACCGGGCGTTTGACGGATCCAGGATGGTATTGTTCGGCGTAGGCGATCTGCTCAGGGTTGAAATCCTTCCAGCCTGTAACAGCGGCCCAAGCGGGAGCGCCATGTCGACTCCGCAGAAACTGGGCGTACTCAGTGGAATGACATTGGCTGCAATTTAGAGCAGTCAGGTTTTTGGCGAGAGTGAATCCTTTATGGTCGACTTGATCCTGGCCTGTTTGCACCCGATGGCAGTCGTAGCAGGTCACATTCTGCTGTGCATGCTTGCTCATAGAAAATTGATGAACGATTGCGGAGGTCTCGCGACGATGACATTCAGCGCATTTGCCAGTTGCTCGAATGTATTCCGGACCCGGCTGCGCAGTTTCCAGATCAGGGCGTACGCTATGTACCATGAAGGCTGCCACTACCATGGCAGTGGCCAAAATAATCGAGACAAAGATATGCCTAAAGGTCATGCAAATTACCGTTCTTCAGTATGACTGATTTCGTCAGACGTAACTAATGATTATCTGGTTTCCAGATAAATCCGTGTGCTTTTTTTCCGAATCATACGTCCAGCAGATTGCAGGACCTAGCTCGGCAGTCCCAACCCCATTGGTACACTTGACCCTCTGACCCCGAGCGTCTTATTCGGTTTCCTAATAATACTTACAATCGCTTCTGGTACGATCGAACGTAAACACGGGTGTCAAGAAAAGTCGTTGAGGTAAGCCCGTCTTAGAACTTCAGAAGGCTGATTCTACTCGGTGCCCTCTGCTGTGCTTCGGGAGAGCGCTCTTTGGAATCGATCCAGCACTTCCCGGAGTTTCTCAATGGCTTCCGCCAAGCCGGTTCTGACAGCCTCCAGTTCTTGCGACCCGGGCAGTGACCCCCGCTGTTCCAATACTGTCGCAAGTTGCTCCTCCGCTGCTCGTCGGGTAGGAGCAACTGCGGGGAGTTCGCCAACCAGAGCCTGGACACTAGCTTCGAGCGTAGCGTGCATGACCACCTTGGTGGCATCGGCGAGAATGATCCGGCGCAGCTCCGGAAATTCCAGTGTCTCCGGTCTGAGGAAGACCGGCTCGGCATAAAGTATGGAATCGCCCAGCGGGATAACGAGCAGGATGCCACGCGATACCTCGGATCCCACCTGTCCCCACAGCGTGAACTGCTCTGAAATAGTAGCGTCATTGTCGATTCGGGCCTCTACCTGGTTGGGACCATCGACATGTCGACCCGCTGGAAACTGAAAGAGAACGAGTTCTCCATAATGGTCAGCGTCGCTGCGGGCGGCAATCCAGGCGACCAGGTTGTGGCGTTCGACCGGCGTAAACGGCTGGATGAGGAGGAACTCTTCTCGATCCTCACCGGGAAGACGGGCCATGATGTAGTAGGGCTCAAGGGTTGAGGATTGGCCGAACGAAGTTTGCAGTGGAAAACTCCACTGATCCTCCTTGTTATAGAACACCCCGGGATCCTGCATGTGATACTGCTGGAGCATCTGGACCTGGACCTTAAAGAAGTCCAACGGGTAGCGCAGGTGGGGCTTCAGATAGGCAGGCATCTCCTCCAATGGTTTGAAAAGATCGGGGAAGATGCGCTGATAAGTCCGAATCAGGGGATCGGCTGGATCGGTGATATAAAAGTCCACCCTGCCCTCATAGGCGTCGACCACCGCCTTGACACTGTTGCGGATGTAGTTGAAGTGACGATTCAAAGCCTTGGAGTAAGGATATCTATTGGTCACCGTATAGGCATCTTGAATCCAGAACAAACGCCCATCGGCAACCACAACGTAAGGGTTTTGGTCACGCAAGAGAAAGGGCGTGAGGGAGGAGAACCGCTCGGGAACGGTTCGCCGATATTGAATTCGACTGTCTGGCTTGATTTCCCCGGAAATCAGTATGTTGAGGTCCCGGAACTGCCAGGCATAAAGTAGGCGCCGAAACAAGGAGCCGAGAAGGACGCCGCCTTGCCCCTGGTAGCGGGTGTAGACGGGACCATCCGGTCCCGGATAGTTGAATTCCTGCATCCTGGTATTGACAATAATGGAGTCCAGGCT
This sequence comes from Acidobacteriota bacterium, assembly GCA_030624355.1. Taxonomy (GTDB): domain Bacteria; phylum Acidobacteriota; class UBA6911; order RPQK01; family JADFOI01; genus JAUXKG01. The sequence goes on along the minus strand of JAUXKG010000012.1, from coordinate 2,940 downwards.
CTTCAGACCGTAGTAGATCTCCGGTTGTTCGAGTGGGATCTTGCCCTGGGGCGGCACATCTTTCAAGAAGAAGGCGGTACGCCCTCCCGAGGCGACCTCCGTAACCGGACTCATCGCAACTCCATAGCCGTGGGTGAACTGCAGGTGACGATTCACCCACCGTTGAGCCTCTTGAGGTAGTTTCTCGGCAGAAATCTCGCGGGCGGAAAGCATGACCTGCCGCAACTGCCCATCGATGACGTAACGGTCGGACGTAACGGACAAAAAGTCGTAGTAGAGACGGAAAAACTGGATCTGGTTGTAACTCTCAAGCAGAGGACCTTCATCCCACAAGCGGATGTTTTGGACCGTGCCCTGATTCTGGGCAACGGTCTCGGCTTCGACGGTTCCTCCGGCCGGGTGGCTTTGTGACTCCAGTCGGTCTAATGCATAAGCCTGGCGGGTCAGCTGAATATGGTTTGCCAAGTAAGGTTCTTCTCGAGCGAGCTCACTGGGTTCTACATATAATCGCTGGACCGCCCAAGGCACTGCAGAACCAGCCACGATGTTCAACCCAAACCACAAGCCAATGGCCCAATAGGTCAGACGGCGGCTGGAGAAAAACGTCCCCGCACTCAGAAGGATACCGCTGAAAATCGCTACACCAGTCATCAGATAGTGGACCGGTAGGCCCGCGTTGGCGTCCGTATAGCCAATACCTACAACAGCCCCAGAAGTGGAGTAAAGGAGGTCGTAGCGCCCCAGCCAGTGTCCTATTGCTAGCAGGAAAAATATGGCGGTTCCCAAGCCGCCCAGATGGGCCTGGACCCCACCGGAAAAAGTCAAAATCTCCCCTCGCATTCGGGAAAACAGATAGTAGAGGCCGGCGACCATCAGAGCCACCAGAACCAAGGCCCCCAGCAATGTTTTTTGGAGGAAGTGAAGTACTGGAAGGGTAAAGACAAAAAAGCCCAGATCTTTTTGGAAGATGGGGTCCAGCTGGTCAAAAGGTACTGCCGAAAGGAAAAGAAGAATGGTGTCCCACTGCCGAGCCACCGTGGTCGCAACAAACAGGCTAATCACCGCTACACCCCCGGCAGAAAGCCAGGTTAAGAGGTGTCTCACTCCCGCGTACAGATGTGGAGGGATACCGGTTTGGGGCAAGGGCGCCAGCCCCCGAGTAGTACGGAACACAAGGTGGAGGTTGGTCCCGGCGATGACTGCGAATAGGAATCCACCCACCAAAAAGAGCCAGATTTTCGTGGTTACCGTCTTCAGAAGGATCTGCTGGTAGCCTAGATTGCTAAACCAAAGCCAATCGGTGTAAAAAGCACGCAGCCAGTTCAACCCAAACAGGAGAAGGACGCTTGCCACAACCAACAGGATCAGCTTCAGGCGGAAGGACCAGCCGGAGACGTCCAACTCCCGCAGAAAACTCTCTAGCGTTGGGGGGCGTTCAAGGCTCTCTGGCGGCTCACCGCCAATCACATCGTTCATAACAAACCTCCAGGATCAGCAGCCAAGTAGGTGCGTCCATGAAAGAAATCGCGATCGGCCCGAGAAGAGTGGACGACACGAATGCACGCAGATAGGGTTAGCTTGGATTTAGTCTTCATTCGAGATTGCGAGATTATTTCACATTCGATAAGCGGGGTCAAAATTCTCGTTTCACTGACGCTGGCAGAGGGACTGAGACCCAGGTTTCAAACAGGGCATCCGTACCCCACCTGGTGATCTCCATTCTGTCCCCAGGCCAACAGAGCAATCCTTTGATTCGCCTTGGTACCCACAGGACTGCTTCAGCTTCGAGCCTGTGTTTTCATGCATTATTCACCTTTTGTAAGTGAAATCAGCCTGTTTTGGCATGGTGGTCATTGTGGTTTGATCGTTCGTTTACTAGGCTGACTGTAGAACAAGTCAAGGTGTGCGCCATTCAAATTAGATGGAGGTAAACCAGGAATGACAGATCATTACAAGACTCTTATTATTGCCCTCGCTATTGGCGCCGTTTTCCTAGTAGCCGGAAACAAATCGTGGTCCAGCGGCACCGTTACTGTTCAGGCGGCTGGCTCCCAGAATTTAGCCTTTATCGATGAAGCAGGTGAACAAGCGTTCGAAAACTTCAGCAAGGTCGCCACGCTGCATGGGACATTGTTTAAAGGCATCGACAAAGCGAAGGTTTTTAGCAAGCGCGAGCACAAAGTATGGGATGTGGAATCCAATCTCTATCTGGCGGGAGAAGGGCTGCATGTGTTTACTGTTCATGTTGATGAAATTCCGCCGGGGGAACACAACGTTAAACATCGAGGACCGAGCGAGTCTATCAAGTATGTCATGTCTGGCAGAGGGTACATGCTGTTTCAAGCGCTGGGAGAGCAAGAGCAGAGACTCGAGTTCGAAGCAGGGGATCTGATTACGATACCCGGCTACGCATGGCACTATAGCTTCAACACGGATCCCGATCATCCCTTGAGATTCTTGGCAGTGACTGCCAAGGCGCTGACGGTAAACTTGGGGATCAGACGTCCACCAGATCCAGAAAATGACCAATATGCAATAGAAGCCAGAGAACGTCTTATGACGAAATAGTCAGGGGCCCTGTGAAATGTGAGCAGGCCAGGTTCACTAGTCACAGGACACTCCGAATTCAAGGAAGCTAATCTTTCAGGGCAAGATGATATTCAGCGTGCTGTCCTTAGCGCTCTCGGGCAGAGAGTCGTCCACCAACCAGTATCGCGACAGGATCGAATGCTGTGATCCAGCTCCCGTTGCGTGTATTGAAGCTGGTAGTAAATGGATGTCGAGTTCAATTCATGGTCTCACTGTGGTATTTCTTTGCTGTGTTGTGCAGCGGCCCGGATACTTGAAAGGAATTGAGAAGTGAACAAATCGGAACAGGTTAAAAATGTTGGTTTCTTATCTACCCGCATCGCAGGAAATGACGGTGTCTCTATTTAAATA
>JAUXKG010000057.1 GCA_030624355.1 Acidobacteriota bacterium | reverse complement strand
GAATGTGAACCAGGCCGGAAGACGTCTCAACCTGCCGTTCACCGGTCCTCGGTGAATACCATGTCCGATCGGATACAGGCCGGGAATGTTGACAGGCAATTTTCCCCGGAAAGGGATTTCACCCAGGATGGCCTTGGTGGCTGCCCGTTCGGCTCCGGGATAGTCTTCATAAGTCACTATGTAGCTGGGTAGGGTAGGTATTGAAGGGAGCAGGTAGGGACTTCCGAAAAGAACGAAGGCAAGAGGGAGGTCGATCCCCGAAAGATTTTCCAGCAACTCCATCTGATTCGCAGACAGGTTGAGCGTTCCTTTGTAGGCAGCTACTCTGATGTAGGCTCCAACCACCAGATAGTCGGCGCGCTGGGCAAACTGGCGAATCAAAAGGAGTTCCCGGCGAGACGCGTCCGGTAGGACCTTGACATGAATCACGGCATGGCGTTTTTCAAACTCCCGAACAAACTCGTCACCTCTCTCCTCGATTCGACGCTGCTGATCGATCAGCGTCAATAACAGAATGGTGGATCCCGCCTTCGGGGAGAAGGGCAGCACTTGTTTAGCGTCTCGAACAAGGGTGACGGCCCGATCCATGAACTCCTGTGCCAGTTGCTTGTTCTGTTTGGATCCCACATGCCGGTCAAGATTCACGATGTCAGTTCCACGATTCGTGTGGAGGTTCAGTCTGGCCTTGGATTCCAAAATCAGGCGTACCGACTGGTCCAGGCGTTTTTGGCTGATCTCTCCTTTTTGTATTGCTCCCAACAGGCTTTCAAAGGTCGTTTTGACATTGGAGGGATAAAGGATGATGTTTGCACCGGCTTGGATCGCGCGGATGGCTGCTTCTCCATCGTCATGGGAATCAATTCCTCCCATGTTCATCGCATCGGTGAAAATCAGTCCTTGGAATCCCATATCGTGACGAAGCAAATCCGTCAAAATCCTCCGAGAGAGAGTAGCCGGCACTCCCTCCTCGGGATCCAGAACTGGGACATGAAGGTGAGCCGTCATGATGCATGAGACGCCGTTTCGAATGGCGGTTCGAAACGGGAGTAGTTCTACCGCGTTCATTCGTTTCAGTGAGGCTGTCACGACCGGCATTTCCAGATGAGAATCCACCTCCGTGTCACCGTGGCCGGGGAAATGCTTGGCAGTGGCCAGAAGACCATTCTCCTGAATGCCGCGAATATAGGCAGTGGCCATCCGGGAAACCTGCTCAGGGTCTTCCCCAAACGAGCGAATATTGATGATGGGATTGTTGGGATTGATGTTCACATCCACTACCGGATAGAAATTGACACCGACACCAATCCTCTTGGCCTCAGAAGCAGTGATTTGTCCTACCTGATAGGGAACCGTCGGATCAAAGGTGGCCCCCAGGGCCATGGCCTTTGGAAACCGGGTGCCGCCCGGGAAAATCAGACCCGCGCCACCCTCCAGATCGGCGGTGATCAAGAGGGGGATTTGAGCCATTTCTTGCATTCGACTGATCAGAAAGGCTGCCGGTAGGACATCGCCCTTGAAGGCATGATAGCCACCGACATGATAGCGAAGAATGTTTTCCCGGACTTGTTGAAACTTTTCGGAGGTGAGATTGGTGAAATTGGTGTCGGTTCCAGGCACCACAAGTTGTCCGACCTTCTGTTCCAGGGTCATTTCATCGAGTGTGTTGTCCACCCATCTTCTGGCGACATCATCCAGAGGCAGGCTAGGTGTCAACATGGTTTGTGAAAAGGTGAGCAGACTGCTGAAGACCAGCAGCAGGGCAGAAGCAATCATTCTCATAGAGCAAATTATAGCAACCACGACTGAAACTGTGCGATGTGAAGCAACAGGCGGCAATCATCTTGCAGCTCGCATGTCACGTTTGGGTACTGAGACCGCCTTCCAGGTTCTGGCCCACCAATAACCGTCGGCGAGAGGCGCCGAGTTGCTATCAGGAGTCATTAAAGGCTTCCTTGTTTACAACGTAGGGCATGCGGGAGGGATCGCCGTCGTAGTGTCCTTCCAAAACATCTATCACACCTTGGACACAGCGGCCTGCCATTCCCAACTGGGGATCTGGGGAAAGGCGTGTCTGGCGTCCTGCACTGGCAAAATGGTGAAATAAGCGGAGCCGGTCCTCCAGCTCAGGATCGCGCAGGGGCGAGTCTTCGGGCAACGGTTCCTCTGCAAACACGTCCAGTGCGGCTCCTGCAATCTTGTTGTTCTTTAAAGCACGGTACAATGCCTGCTCATCCACGATGGGTCCCCGCGAAGTATTTATCAAAAAGGCTGTTGGTCGCATCTGCTCTAGCGCAGTGTCATCAATGAGATGGTGGGTCTCAGGAGTCAGGGGGATATGCAGACTGACATAGTCAGCATTGTTGAGTGCGTCTTCGAAGTCAGTGTAGCGAATGGTGAGCAACCGCTCAGAAAATCCCATTTCGAATTTAAGGTCGGCCAGCTTGCAGAAGGACTCCACAAACTCGTGATCCTGGAAGACTGGATCGTGACAGAGGACGTCCATGTTGAATCCCGTACATTTCCTAATGAACGCCTGTCCAATGCGTCCAGTTCCGATAACAGCAACGGTTTTTCCAGTGACTTCATCACCTAGAAAGGGGAAGGAAGGGTGCCAGGTTGTCCACTGGAGCTCCCGCACCAGTCTTTCGCTGGGGTAGAGTTTGCGAGAGACACAGCCCAGAATGAAGAAAGCAAATTCGGCGGTCGCCTCGGTGAGGACATCAGCGGTGTTAGTGAACGGGATCCTGTATCGATTGGCGGTGTCCCGGTCGATGTTGTCAAACCCGACAGCATCTTGAGCGACCACCCGGAGAGTTTGTTTTCCAGCCTCAAAAACTTCAGCATCGATCGAATCGCGGAGGGTTGTTACCAGGGCATCCACTCCGGAGGACACTTGTTCCAAAATGAGCTCCTTGGGGGGCGGATCAATGCTGTCGTAAACTTCCAGCTCATAACCCTGCTCAGTCAATCGCTCAAGCGCTTCTTTGCCGATATTGCAGGTCGCAAAGACACGGTGTCTGACCTTAGACATGTCGCTTTACTCCCAAAGTTGGCACTATTAGACGGATTCGATCTGTCCCCCATAGAAATCCTTCCAGGAGTTCGCACCTGTCAGAATCTCGTTAAGAGCCTGGATGTTCTCGACACCCCGACCGGACAGCCAGTCCTCCAGTGCTGAGACTCCTTGACTTGCATAAACCGGAATGCCTTCCTTCCAGGTTGCTCGTCCGCACAGGACACTAGGAATCGAGTGGCTCATCCGTCGACTCTTGCAGGGAATGGCCAAGTACTTAATCGTTTTCATTCTTTACTTCTGGTACACGCCGTTGCCTTCTTTTTCGGGTCCTTATTTCCGCTATTCTTTCCAGGCGGCGTTTGATCACTTTCTCGAAGCCCACATCGCGGGGAGTGTAGTATTGTTTTTCCTGCAGGTTCTCAGGCAGGCACTCCATGTCTGATACCCCTTCTTCCTCGCGGTGGGCGTAGCGGTAGTCTCGCCCGTATCCGAGTTCCTTCATCAGATCGGTTGGCGCGTTGCGCAGGTGCAGGGGAACGGGTTCGTTGATGCTTGTCTGAACGTCTTTCTGGGCGCGGCTGTAGGCTTCGTAAACTGCGTTGGATTTTGGAGCTTGGGCCAGATAGACGGCCAGTTGTGCCAGGGACAGGCTTCCTTCAGGAAGACCCAAAAAGTGAACCGCCTGCATGGCATCGATGGCATACCCTAGAGCAGGAGGGTCTGCCGCTCCGACATCTTCTGAAGCAAACCGGACCATTCGGCGCACGATATAAAGAGGATCTTCGCCCGCTTCAAGCATCCTTGTCAGCCAGTACAGGGAGGCGTCCACATCGCTGTTGCGCAGTGACTTGTGAAGAGCAGAAATGAGGTTAAAGTGCTGCTCTCCACTTTTGTCGTAGAGGAGGGTGCGCTGCTGCAGCGCTTCCTGGACGATTTCCCGGGTCAACCTGGGCGTCTCGGGTGACTGTCTTCGTGCCAGATGAGCGGCCACCTCTAAACTGTTCAAAGCCATGCGGGCATCACCATCGGCCCAAACAGAGATCTGATCCAAAACCTTTGGCTCCACCTGCAACTGCCAGCTTCCCAGTCCCAGTTCACAGTCAGCCAAAGCTCGCTCCAGGATTTCAGTCACCTGCCGTGTAGAAAGGGGCTTCAGTGTCAGCACCCGAGTGCGGGAGAGCAATGGTGAGATCACCTGAAACGACGGATTTTCCGTAGTGGCTCCGATTAGAATCAGTGTGCCTTTTTCCACATGGGGAAGAAAGGCGTCCTGTTGGGTCTTGTTGAAGCGGTGAATTTCGTCCACGAAGAGAATGGTGCGTCTTTTGAACGACCGCAGTTGGTCACGAGCTTCAGTCACAACTTTCTTCACATCCTTGATGCCCGCCAACACAGCGCTGATAGAGACAAAGTGGGATTCAGTTGCATGAGCAATGATTCTTGCCAGCGTCGTCTTGCCAACCCCAGGAGGTCCCCAGAGGATCATGGAAGGAATCTCATCGGAGTGGATGACTTCCCGCAGAAACTTTCCTTCGCCCAGCAGATGTTGCTGTCCCAGCATCTCTTCCAGGCGGCGAGGTCTCATTCGATCAGCCAGGGGAGCCGGTTCAGGCAGGGAAGAATCTCCCGACTCCTCTGTGGAGGAAAAGAGCGTTCTATCCATGGTTTTTTCGTTGGCGGAACACCTCATAAAGGATCAAAGACCCTGCCACCGAGGCATTCAAGCTGTCAGTTGCTTCCATCGGAATGTGAAGCTGCTGGCTGGTCCAGGCCGAAGACGAGGGTTGCAGGCCCTTTCCCTCGTTCCCGATAAGTACCGCCAGCGGCGATTCAAATTGTACCTCGAACAAAGACTGGCCGCCTTCCGAAGCGGCCGCCCAGAGATGATAGCCACGTTTTTTTAACTCTCCCGGGTCGACCCCCTGCAGGAAGGGAACATTAAAGAGTGCGCCGGCTGAGGCGCGAATCACTTTGGAGTTGAAGCAAGAGACGGTGCCGGGACTGGTAACCAGGCTGAACATGGCTGTCGCTTGGGCTGTTCGCAGGAGAGTTCCCAGGTTGCCGGGATCCTGCAGTTGATCCAGATACAGAACCCAGGGAGTTAAATGCTCCCAATCCCAGTGGGGTTTTTGAAAGAAAGCCATCACTCCCTGAGGGGATTCCAGTGACGAAAGCCTTCCCAGGAGCTGTGGTGACAGTTGAACGGAATCGAGTGAGTGTTCAAGCAGCGGCTGGAGGCGTAGATCCTGAGGATCCGAGAAAAGCAAGAGTTCGGGAGGTCGCTGGAAGGCGAGGTCCTCAATAGATCTCCATCCTTCTGCCAGGATCCAGGGGCAGTCGCTGTTGTCAGGATGAGAGATGTACTGCTGCCACTGTTTATAGCGCGGATTCTGCCGGCTTTGAATGGAAGAAGCGGCCGTCACGGTCGTGCTATCCTACCACGCATGTCTTTTGATCCTGTCCATCCGCCGCAAGAGATCATAGATAAGGCCTCTCGAGTCATTCGAGCAGGAGGGGTGGTGCTTCACCCCAGCGATACTGTCTACGGACTGGCTTGTGATCCATTCAATCTGGAAGCCTTGCGCCGTCTGCTCCAAATCAAAGGCCGCCCGGAAGGGAAAGGGTTCCTTTTGCTAGTTCATAATTTAGAAGTAATTAAAGATATTTCCAATACTGTTAGTAAAGTATTTTATGAACTATCTGAGGAGCTTTGGCCAGGCCCTGTCACGTTGCTGCTGGAGGGCAGAAAAGAACTCCCTCCAGCCATCCTGGGCAAGCGGGGCCAGGTAGGGGTGCGTTTTCCTGAACAGCCGTTTTTGAAGCTCTGGGTGGAGCAAATTCCCGGACCCGTTGTCTCCACCAGCGCCAACCTGTCCGGAGAGGTCCTGCCGAAATCGGTCAGCCAGTTAAAAGGTTTGTTTGGCGAGCGGGTAGACCTGTTTCTGGAAGGGGGCGAAGTGGATCCGGGCGCGAAACCCTCAACGGTTATTGATCTTACTGTCGATCCGCCGTGCATCGTTAGAGAAGGACAGTGTCTGGAAGAGGTCAAAGAAAGTTTGAGAAGACGAGGGTAAACCAGTCCAAAGACTTCCACAATGACGCAGTTGACATCGGAAATCCGCCTGATATCGTAATTGTGGGATGTTGAATTGAGCTTCCGGGCTAGTTCTACCTCCAATTCGCTTTCCGAACCGTTCCCAGGAAGCTCTGATTGGCCCTGACTCCCCAGCCGAAGAACAGCGTGGTGCAAAATCTTGGAGTGCGGGAGTGGATGGGACTGGAGAAACGGTACCGCCCCAAAAAGGGATGGAAGTATGCGCATCGCAGTGGGGGCTGATCACGCAGGATTTCCTTTGAAAGATCGAGTGATTGAGTATCTGCAAAAGGAAGGACACATGGTTCAGGATCTGGGAACCCATGACAGTGAACCGGCCGATTATCCGGACTATGCCGAGGCCGTGGGGGCTGCCGTGGTAAAAGGCGAGGCCGAGGCGGGTATTCTCTTGTGCGGCAGCGGTGTGGGTGCCAGTATCGCAGCCAACAAGATAACAGGTATTCGCGCCGCCCTGTGCCATGATGTGTTTTCTGCAAGACAGAGTCGCGAAGACGATGATGCGAACGTGCTTTGCCTGGGGCCTCGAGTGGTAGGACCGAGTCTGGCTCTAGAGCTAATCGGAGCTTTCCTGCGGGCAACCTTCTCCCAGGCGGACCGTCACAAGCGGCGACTTGAAAAGGTGAAGAGATTGGAACAGGGACTAGGGAACGGTTGAGAAGGAATTGAACCGGTAAGAGGCATCGGAGCCGGCGTTTTCGTGTTGGATCAGGAGGTGCAGGTGTCAGCAGCAAAGATGGAGGAGGGATCGGCCAATTTTGGGATGATCGGCTTGGGAGTGATGGGCCGCAATCTTGTTCTCAACATTGAACGTCACGGCTACTCGGTTGCTGTGTGGAACCGTGAGCCAGAGTGGGTCGATCAGATTCTAAACAATAAAGCTCGGGGAAAGCAGGTAGTGGGGGCCAAAGAGATCCGAGAGTTCGTTGGCTCGCTGGAGAAACCACGAAAAATCATGATGATGGTGAAGGCCGGTCAACCGGTTGACTGGACCATCGATCTGCTGACCCCTCATTTGGATGAAGCGGACATTGTTGTTGATGGGGGAAACTCGCACTTTCTGGATACACGACGTCGCGAGAGGGAACTGGCCGTGCAGGGCGTGCGGTTTTTGGGCATGGGCGTTTCGGGGGGAGAAACCGGGGCACTGCGGGGACCATCCCTGATGCCTGGGGGAGAACGTAATGCGTACCAGGACCTGCGACCGATACTCGAAGCTATCGCAGCCCAGGTCGAGGATGGCCCCTGCGTGACTTACTGCGGCCCCGAAGCAGCCGGCCATTTCATCAAAATGGTGCATAACGGAATCGAGTACGGCGACATGCAGCTGATTGCAGAGGCGTACGGGATTCTTAAGAGTGTTTTGCAGTTGGAGAGTGGGGAACTGTCGGACATTTTCTCGGAGTGGAACGAAGGACTTCTCGAATCCTATCTGATCGAAATAACGAACAAGATCTTTACCGTCATGGATGAAGAGACGGGAAAGCCGTTGATTGATTTGATTCTGGACAGAGCAGGCCAGAAGGGTACCGGAAGGTGGGCTTCACAGGTGGCTCTGGACTTGGGTGTGGCCGTCCCGACTATCCATTCCGCGATCGAAGCCCGCATCCTTTCAGGACTGAAAGAGGAACGAGTTCAAGCCAGCCAGTCGATCCCAGGACCTGAGACCCTTCTTGGCAGCAGCGACAAGAAGGAGATCATAGATTCTGTTCATGATGCACTCTACGCCAGCAAGATCTGCTCCTATGCACAGGGCATGGCTCTGATCCAAGCCGGATCAGAACAGTACCAATGGAGGGTGAATCTGAGTGAGATCAGTCGTATTTGGAAGGGCGGTTGTATAATCCGGGCACGGCTTCTAGATCGGATCCAACAGGCCTATCTCAAACAGCCCAATCTGCCGAATCTCATGGTGGATCCTGGTTTTATTTCCGGATTGACGGCCGCTCAGCCGGGTTGGAGAAAACTGGTTTCGATGGCACAAAACATTGGCATACCGGTCCCGGCCATGTCCAGCAGCCTGGCCTATTTTGACAGTTATCGGTCCGCCCATCTGCCCCAGAATCTGACCCAGGCCCAGCGCGATTTTTTCGGTTCCCATTTGTATCAGCGGGTGGACAAGCCCGATTCAGACCCGGTCCACACCGATTGGGTGGGTATCACTGGACAGCAGTGAATGAGTGCTGTCCACCCTGGTCCATTTGTGTGAAGACAGTTAGCCCGTATTATGCATAAATTCTCTACTGCATCGTCGACATCACTCGTCCTGACTGCGTTGCGCGACCCGCAAGCGGGGGCCTCGGTCGCACGCCTTGTCAGGCCGGCGCTTTCGGCGCTTCGTAACGAGAACCTATGCATAATCCGGACTAGTAGTGCCAGCAGCCATGTTTGAAAATCCATTGCGGGAAGGCTTGCGTCTGGAACGAACTCCCGAACCCTGCACGGTGGTGATTTTTGGAGCCTCCGGGGATCTGACCCAACGCAAACTGCTACCCGCTTTGTACAACTTGGCCCAACAGAACCTGTTGCCCAGCGGATTCTCAATTGTGGGTACGGGTCGCACCGTGATGACAGATGAAGAGTTTCGCAGCAGGATGAAGCGAGCAGTTCAGCAGTTTGGAAACAGCAGTTTTGATTCCAGGATCTGGGAAACTTTTACCTCTGGAATTTTTTATCATCCCAGCGATCCTGGAGACAAGGGAAGCTTTGAAAGTTTGTCATACCACCTCTCGCAAGTCGATCAACAGCGCAGAACTTCAGGCAATCGACTGTTCTACCTGTCCACGCCGCCAACTCTTTACACACCCATCACACAGATGCTCTCTGCTGTGAATTTGAACCGTTCGAGTGGCTGGGTTCACATCATTGTGGAAAAACCCTTTGGCCAGGATTTGCAAAGTATGCAATCCCTGAACAGACAAATGCTGGAGGTGTTCGCAGAGGATCAAATTTACCGTATTGATCATTACCTGGGAAAAGAGACGGTTCAAAACATTGTGGTGCTGCGTTTCGCCAATGGAATTTTTGAGCCGCTTTGGAATCGGCACTACATTGATCATGTCCAAATCACCGCCGCTGAAAGCCTGGGAATCGAGAACAGGGGCGGCTACTACGATCAGGCGGGAGCCCTGCGGGACATGATTCAAAATCACTTGTTTCAGGTTTTCACCATGGTGGCAATGGAGCCTCCGGTTTCTTTGGAACCGAACGCCGTTCGGGATGAAAAAACAAAGGTGGTGAGCGCCATCCGACCGATGGACGTCGAACGAGTTGAGGAGTGGGCCGTACGCGGACAGTACTCGGAAGGTGCTGTGGACGGGGGATCGGTGGAAGGTTACCTTCAGGAGAAGAACGTGAGACCGGATTCCATGACGGAAACTTATGCTGCCATCAAGCTGTTGGTCGATAACTGGCGCTGGGCAGGTGTGCCCTTCTATTTGCGTTCCGGAAAACGCATGCCCAAGCGAGTCACCGAAGTGTCGGTTCATTTTCATAAGGCTCCACACCGGCTCTTTAAAGAGAGTGCGTCATCCCACTCGAATGCGTTGATATTGCGGATTCAGCCCAATGAAGGCATCAATCTCAAGTTTGAAGCCAAGCTGCCGGGTCCGGCCCTCAATGTCCGGCCAGTCAATATGGATTTTCGCTATGGGACCTCCTTTGGAAAGAGACCTCCAGGAGCATAT